>CAZJOL010000017.1:0-21720 GCA_964547605.1 uncultured Bacteroidaceae bacterium
TTGCGGCGGTTTATAAGTGAGTAAATGAAAAAATAGAATACCGGAAACAGTATTAAATTGATGGGCACTGTTATAACATAGATATAGGAAATAATAATCCAGGCCTGCTTATTGTACAGATAAATCGTTAGAAATGTAAATAGCAGAATATTGAAAAGGTGAAACAGGTATCTATGCGGTTCCGATTTCTGCATTGAGTATTTGCGTAATGAGAGCAACGAAAACGCAAAACACATGAGCAGTGGAAAATACCACAGGATTTCATCAAGTAAGATGTAATTCTTCATCTGGGGGGGCAGAGTCAGTTATATAATTTTCAAATATATATACAAAACCCACTGTAGGCAAGTACATATTTGTTAAATTTGCTTTTTTGATCAGAAAACAGTTTCAACTATCTTTAAAGATATTTGATATACAGTCTGCCTTATAATTTATATCTTTGAAAAAAATTTGACCCATGCGAAAACTTTTACTTTCAGGAATTCTTTCCTATATGTGTTTTTCTTTTTCACTGATTGCGCAAACAGAAGGCAATAGTGAAACCGAAGTTATTTTTCCTGATAAATTTGTGGTTACACAACCATTACGCAGCATACCCCCTGCGATAATTGACGAAAGTGATGCAAACAGGCCTAAACCCGAAATGAAGGACCGCGCACTGCGTGTACCGTTTTCAGCAAAAACCAATCAGGATGCCGAGCCAAAAGGTGAGGATCCGGCAACCCAGAAAACAATGGGTTTCAAGTCGACCATTCCCATATTGGCAACTTTCAATGGTCAGGTCGGCGACGGCACCCCTCCTGATCCAACAGGTGCTGCCGGCCCTAATCATTACGTACAGGCTGTAAATTCATATTACAAAGTGTACAATAAAACAGGAACTACTGCAGCTGGCCCTTTTACGCTTGGCTCTTTACTTTTTGGATCCAATAACGGAGATCCGATTGTGATGTACGATAAATTTGCCGACCGATACGTGATTACTGAGTTCGGATCAACATCGGATAAAAAAATCTATATCGGTGTTTCAAAGACAAATGATCCCACGGGAGAATATTACACTTATCAATACACCGCAACAACTTTTCCCGATTATCTCAAATTTTCTATCTGGACAGATGGTTATTACATGACCGCAAATTTCAATACTTCTGAAAAAATTTATGTTTTCGAACGTGACCAGATGATTGCTGGCGCTGCTAGCCCACGAATGTTGTCAACATCCTATAATCCGCCCAATGCAGGTTATTTCTTCTGCCCGCTAAGCGGCTTTGCCGATGGTCAGCTACCTCCTGCAGGAACACCCTGCCCGATTTTCAGTTTTGAGGATGATGGATGGGGATCCGCTTATGATGACGCTATCAATATTTATAATGCAACAACTGACTGGAATGCAGGAACAATTTCTGTTGCGTTTAAACAATCCTTAATTGCCAATGCTTTTGATGCATCGTATGATGCCGGCTGGAATGATATTCCTCAGCCGGGTTCTTCCTATAAGCTTGATGGAATCGGTGGTGTATTCACATTCCGCGCCCAGCATCGCGTGTGGACAGGGTACAACTCTGTCGTTCTTAACATGGGTGTTAAAGTAAATTCCACCCAGCGAAGTATCCGGTGGTTTGAACTTCGTCAGGACCAGGGTACAGGAGACTGGAGCATCTATCAGCAAAGCACTTATGCTCCCGATGGCGAAAGCCGCTGGTGTGGTAGTATTGCCATGGACGACAATGGCGGAATCGGCATGGGATATGCCAAATCGGGCACTACAACTTATCCAAGTATTTGCTTTACTGCACGAAACGGCTATGATCCCATCAACCAGATGACCTATCAGGAGACAGTGGCGGCTGCCGGAAGCGGAACTCAGTATTTTAATCGATTTGGTGATTATAGCCACACTTCGCTTGATCCGACAGATGGCTCAATTTTCTGGCACACCGGCGAATATTTTTCAAGTGGAAACCAGCGGACAAAAATCTTTTCTTTCCGTATTCCTTATTATGAATCGCTCGATGAATTTGCCGGCAGCGAAGTAAATGCATATACCGATGGCGGCAACATTATAGTCAGTGGAAGTAGTCTGCCAAACGATGAGAAACTGGTTGTCGATTTGTTCGACATTAAAGGTATTCAGTTGTCAGCTAAAAAAGTAATTACTGCATCGGGTACTTTCAACACCGAATTTGCGGCACAGGGGTTGACTCCCGGCGTGTACCTGATCAGGGTAGGCAAGGCGAACACTCCTTTTCAGCGAGTGATAAAAGTGTCAATTCAATAATATATCAGTCATGAAATGGATTTTTTTATTACTAACTGTTTCTCTTTTTGCTTTCAGCAGTTGCAAATGCTGCAAGGAAGGTAAAAAGAGTGACACGAATGTTACAGTATCTATAGGCGCAACAACTGGTACAGTGTCGCACAAATTCATGGCTACCGGCTGCAAAACCGTAATTCTTGTTAGTGAAAGCGAACAGGTTTTGATTCCTGTTGAAGGACTCCCGCAGGATCTGGATGTGGATGGGAAAGTAATAACCTTTGACTTTAATCTACTGCGAATGCCTCAGCCTGAGGGGTGCAACACCGGACAGCCCGCGCAACTCTCAAATGTTTCTGCAAAATAGATCATCAAAATATAAAGTCCTGTGAAAGCGGGGCTTTTTTTTATGCAAGTACATGTCAGCTTTCAGTAATCAGATATCAGCATCCAGCAAGTATGGTCTAAGTAGTGAGCGGTGACTGGTTGGCGGTAATCATTTAGCAATGACTCATCCTTTTTACGTCACCTTTATAATTTTACAACTTTATCACTTTCAACTCGCAGAGCGAAGCGTTGTGCTCAGCCGCCTGCGCGTTTGGCCTTGTAACCGTTATCGGCCAGGAATTTCATGACTTTTTCGGCCTGATGGCCCTGCAGAATTATTTCACCATCTTTTTCGCTGCCACCGGTGCCGCAGTGATTTTTCAGTTTCTTGCCCAGCTCTTTCAATGCCTGCTCGCTGCCTTCAAAGCCCTTAACTATGGTCACAACTTTTCCGCCCCGGTGATTTTTTTCTATCCATACCCTCAGGTTTTGCTGTGCCGGGTCAGGAGTATCGGGTTCCTGCGGCTCACGGCTTTTTTCGATATCTTTCATTGTTTCGCTGCTGGTGCTGTACACCAGATTTTTCAGCCCGTCGAAGCCGGTTATTTTTTGTTTTGACATGGCTATTATTTAATATGGATATTCAATGCTGAAGGCAGCGTCTGGAGCTGGATTTCGGATATGTCAAGAAGATACGGATCGCCGTCGATGTGATAATAGGCGGGCAGCTGCACCATGATTTTTGCCGATGCTGCCCGGATAATTTTCAGATAACGGGTCTGATTCATCTTTTTCAGAAAGAGCAGGGGCGAAAGGAATGCTGCAGCAGGTACCGGCACTTTCTTCATCAGGCAGATATCGATCATTCCGTCGCTCAGACTGGCATCGGGCGACAACGAAGTATTGTTTCCAAACTGGTTTGAATTGGCAAATGATATCATGAGCAATTTGCCTGTAAATGCCTTTCCGACTGCATCGACGGTAAATTCCGTTGCTTTGTATCCGGGATAATTTTTCATGACGGCGCGAACGTAATTCCGCAGGCCGCGGCCTTTCATCTGCGAGAATTTGTATGCCACCATGGCATCGAATCCGACTCCTGCAACACTGAAAAACGGAATTCCGTTGAGCAATCCCACATCGCTTGCAAGGACATGACTACCAAATGCAATCCCCAATGCTTTTTCAATATTCAACGGAAGCCGCAGATGAAGCGCCAGACCATTACCACTGCCAAGTGGAATTATGCCAAGCGAAACATTTTCATTTCCATAAATGGCTGAGGCAACTTCATTCAGGGTACCGTCGCCTCCGGCTACAATAAAATGATTGAATCCCGCTGAAAGTGCATTTGCAGCTATTTCCCGGGCATGCCCTCTGTATCTGGTCAACTCGATATCACAACCATTTTGATTCATTTCAACCCAGCTGCGGATGCGGTTTTCTGCATCTGCATTCCGACGGGTGCCGGCAACGGGGTTGATGATTATAATGCTTTTTCGTTGCATCATGGCTTTGTCAGACGGTTACTGATGGTCCTGTTGTTGAATTGCTGTATGATGGCTTTTATAAGTCTTTCATTCTGCGAGTCTGATTCAATGATTGAAATGTCTTCTGTGCCCGAACATTTTCTGTAATCCGATTGCCGGAAATTTGATTCGCCATCAAAATCCGATAATTGCATACCACCTGTAAGCATCTGATAAACCATATCATTCAGCATGATTACAAATCGCTCCGAAGTTGAATCAAAAACGCTGTTTCCGAAAGCAATGATGGTATCGTTCAGATTCAGATAATCGGCAAGTGAAGGAAGCAGATCCGTTTGCTGACAAAGAGTCCTGGAGCGGCCTTTAAGTGTGCTGTCACCCGGATAATACCACAGCATCGGGATGGAATGATTTGACGGAACTGAAGTATAGCATTCCGAGTAGAGTTCGCTGGTATGATCGGCAGTAATGATAAACAGTGTGTTTTTGTACCAACTGGTCATGGAGGCACTTTCGAAAAATTTCCCGAGCGCATAGTCGGCATAGGCAACGGTTTCGAGAATCGGTTTGGGTCCTGTTGGGAAATTCCCCTTCAGCTGATCAGGAATGGTGTATGGGTGATGTGCCGAAAGCGTGAAAACGCAGGTTGTAAACGGTTGTCTGAATGTGCTGCATTTTGTAGCCATGAATTGTAGAAACGGCTCATCGAAAATTCCCCAGCGGCCGTCGAAATCACTTTCGGGGCCTGTGAATTCGTCCTTTCCGAAGTATTGAGTATAACCGGCAGCAGCAGCATATCCGTCGAAATTCATGGTTCCGTTGAAACCACCGTGAAAAAAGGCGCTTTCATATCCAGCATCGCCGAGCATGCGGGCAACGCCTTCAATGTCATTTCCCGAATACATCGATGTAACAAAAGGATTGCGCATCAGTGGCGGTAATCCGCTTATCAGGGCAGGAATGCCGTCCAGACTGCGTTTGCCATTGGCATACATATTTTCAAAGACAAGGCATTGCCTGCTCAGTGAGTCCAGGAAAGGAGTATATGATTTCATTCCTCCGTTCAGAAATCCGCAATGTTCGGCCGAAAGACTTTCAGAAATGATGATAACAACATTGAGTGGCTGTGTTGAGTCTGTCTCAGAATAATAATAATGTACCGGATTGAAAATTCCGGGCAGTTCCATTTCGCTGAACCAGTCCTTTTTTTCGAGATCCTTTTTACCGTATGTCTTAATAATGGTATAAGTCGAATTCACAACAAGCGGCGCATATTCAGGGCCGGCCACCCGTGATGCATGCAGAATTCCCAGCGGGCGCATATCGAGGCTTCCGCGGCCACCCATGATTAAAATGGAGGTAAACAAAAGTGCAACCGGCAGCTGATATTTGTATTTTATCGCAATTTCACGGTTCTTTTTATTCAGGATTGTTCTTCTGATCAGAAAAAAGTATCCGAAAAAAAGTATCAAAAAAACAATAAACATATACCAGAAATCAATCAGGAAGCGCAGTGAGAGTCCTCCGATTTCGTTTTCCATGGTCCCTATGAAGCTGAAAACATCAAACGTGGTTCTTTTTAGCGTGAAGCGGTAATAAATTACATCGATGACATTTGGCGCCAGCAAAACGAATCCGGCAAATAGCAGAAGAATGCTTCGGACAATCCGGAATCCTTTCTTGTTCAGCAGGCAAAACGGAACAAATAGAAACGGAATGAAAATAAGGTGTACCATGCAGAATGTACTGAAATCAAACAGCCATCCGCCGGCCAGTACATTGAAAAAGATTTTTGCCGATGCAGGATTGAATAGATTGGTATTGAAAGCCCAAAGCATGAGTCGCACCAGCGTAATGAGCAGGAGCACGCCTGAAAAATACATAAGGTAGCTGATTAGCAGGCGCAGTTGCGGGCTCTGTTTCATGCTTCAAAAATAAATAAAAAAAAAGAGACTGCCCGGTGGACAGTCTCTATAATTTTTTTTGAAACAGATTACTGTTTTGTGTAGGTTGCAGTCACATTGTCTATTGATGCTGCACCATAATCTATGGTGTAGGTAAGATTTGTGATTGCTGCAACCGGAGTTGCACCAGCGGTAACTGTGAATGCGCTGAGTGTTGAGCCAGAGATGGTTGCATCTGTGTTGGCTGTTGCTGCATTGTTGTCCCAATCATAGTTTTTAATCTGATTGAATGTGAGACCAGCACCACTTACGGCACCCTGAACCTGAAGGTTGGGGAAGTCGCTGAAGTTACCAAAGTAAATGTAGTTGTAGTTCACAGATGAACCGGTAACAACTTCAACGTAGTCATAAGTTCCTGCACCAGCACCTGTAACAACAGAATGTACGTTGTATGAACCAGCGAGGCGGTTAGCCTGAACCGTTACAGTTCTGGTTTCGGTCGTGGTGTTGCCGGCTTCGTCGGAAACAGTATAAACTACTTCATATATACCGACTTTATTTACGTCAACATTACTTGTAAAAGTGATCTGTGAAGTCAGGTCGCCGTCTTTGTCGTCATTGGCGGTTGCACCGGCATCGGTATAGGTGTCACCAAGGTCAATGGTAACAGCTGCACTGCCAGTAATAGTAATTGTCGGGTTAGTGATGTCGTCTTCGGTACATGAAACACCGATGAATGCGACTGCTGCAATAGCAACTGCAAGTTTTAAGAATGCTTTTTTCATAGTTTTCAACTTTATTTGTTTGACAAATGTACAAAAAAAATGATACTACAATAAAAAAAGTATTACTTTTGTGCCGTTAAACCAAAAAAACCAAAAAAAGAATGAAAAACTTATTCGCAATTGTCGCCCTCGTTGGCATGTTCGCTCTTGTTTCATGCGGTGGATCAAAAAAAGATGATGACAAAGCAAAACAGGATTCACTGAAGAAAGACAGCATCATGAAAGACAGCCTTTCAAAAGACAGCATCAAGAAAGCTGAAGAACTGGCAGCTCAGGCAGATTCTCTCGCAGCTGATTCAGCTAAGAAAGACGAGAAAAAAACCAAGTAATTGTTCGACAATTAATCAACAAAACCCAAAAAAATGAAAAATCTGTTTGTAATCGCAGCTCTCGCTGGCATGTTCGCACTGGTTTCTTGCGGTGGTAGCAAGAAAGATGACGAAAAAGCAAAGCAGGATTCAATCCGCAAAGCTGATTCACTTGCAAAAGTGACAGAGGACAGCATCAAGAAAGCTGAAGAACTCGAGCAGGCTCGTCTGGATTCAATTGCAAAAGCAAAAGAAGACAGCATTGCTAATGCTTCGAAAAAAGGCACCGGTACTTACAAACCGACCAACACAACAAAACCGACCACCACAACCACAACAACTGCAACCACAGTTAAACCGGTTCGCGGAGGTCGTTAAGAGTTAGCGATTCAGAACTTATAAAAAGGTTATTCATTTGAATAACCTTTTTTTGTGCCCAAAACAAAACCCTCGAAGGGTTTCGGAACACTTCGAGGGTTTTGTTTTGGAAAAGAAGTTCAATTATTTTTCTTCCAGCGGATTTTTGCAGTAGTCCATTAGTATAATGTACACCCCAAGCATCTCTTTATAAACATCGAATGGGTAAATGCATTCGCCAGGTTTTTTCAGGGCTGTCTGCTTTCTCTGTTTGAGACTATAGAGCGTGGTATTGAAAGTAGGAATGGACGTGATTTGCTGAACAAGTTGAGCCCGTCTTTTATAATAGGTATTGACTTTTTCTTTTTCCGCCTTTGTTTTACCGGTATATACCCGGTTTGAACGCGTACTCTTTTCCGCATCGTATAGTTGCGAAACGCCCATTTGCTGTGGCAATGAGCCCAAAATCATATTCAGGCTGTCGTTGGTTTCACGCGTCCAGAAAAGTCTTTCCTTATCCCATTTTTCTTCATACAAAAAGCGGATCAATGCAGTCTCGTTTCTTGGATATAGAGCAAGACTATCGGGGCTGATGTTGCTGCAATCCGATTCGATCTGAGCATATTTCTCAACTCTGAAAACGGTTATGCAGGTATCATCCATGCTCATGGTCCAGCCGGCAGGCAGGTGATGATAGATCTGATACAAAATGGTATCCGAAGCAAGAGCTTCCTGCAATTTATCCTGCTGGGCCGAAACGGCAAAAGACAGCAGAATGGCGGCAATGAATGTTGAAATTGTTTTCATGGGTTTGGCTTTACTAAAAACTATGCCGAAGCGATTTAAAAAAAATGTCATCCATAAGGATGACATTTAAAATATAATGTGCGGTTCTAAGCGTTGAGCATGATCGGCATGATGAGCATGAGCACATCTTCTTCGGCCGAATTGGTTTCTTCCGGAATCAGCAGGGCAGCTCTGGTAGGTGATGACAGCGTAACTGTGATGTTTTCGCAGGCCAGTGTCTGCAAAGTCTCGAGGAAGAATTTTGAGTTGAAGCCGATTTCAATGTCAGCTCCGTCGTAAATACAGTTCAGACGCTCTTTTGCTTCGTTTGAATAGTCGATGTCTTCAGCTGAAATATTGAGTTCCTGTCCTTTGACATCGAAACGAACCTGATGCGAAGCCTGGTTGGCGAAAATGGCCACACGCTTCAGTGTGCTTATGAGCGAATTGCGGTTGATAACCAGCTTATAGTTGTTGTCTTTCGGAATCACGCCTTCGTAAGCCGGATATTTGCCATCAAGCAGGCGACAAACAACCTGATAGTTTTCGAAACGGAAAGAAACATTGGTATTGTTGAATTCAACCGATACGCTGCAGTCAAAACCATTGAGCAGGTTGCGGAGGAGGTTCAGCGGTTTTTTGTGAACAATGAATGAATGTGCTTCGTCCGATTTGATGTCGTTGCGGCGGAAACGTACCAGTTTGTGAGCATCGGTTGCAACGAAATTGGTGTAGTCCGGTGTGATTTCGAAGAATACGCCCATCAGCTGCGGGCGGATTTCATCGTTACCGCAGGCAAAAATGGTGCTGCTGACAGCATTCTGAAGAACGATGCTGCTCATCGAAATGGATTTCGCATTTTCGATGGCGGCTACTGAAGGATAGTTTTCAGGATTGTAGCCGGCCAGACGATAAACGCCATCACCAGCATTGATTTCAACGGCGAAGGTTTCTTCGTTTACATTGATGGTGATTGGAATATTCGGAAATGTCTTGAGGGTTTCCAGCAGTACACGCGGAGGGATGGCAACCGCACCCTTGCCACTGATTTTTTCAGGGCTGAGCTCGACGATTGCTCTGGTCTCGTTGTCGGTAGCTGTAACCAGGAGTTTTGACCCGTCAGTACTGAAAAGGAAGTTTTCAATAATGGGTACCAGACTGTTGCTTGAAAGCAGACCACTTACGTTTTGCAGTCCTTTCAGAAGAATATTGCTTGAAATAATGAAATTCATAGCAGCTTAGTATTATTGTTCGTGCAAAATTAATGAATTTAACGAATAATGGAAAACGTTTTTTCAGAAAAGTGTGTCGAATTTGTCAACTTTGACCGGCTGGGTTTTGTCGGTGGGCAAAAACTCGGATGCATAGCGCATGAGCGGCCCGAAAACGAAATACTGAGCTAAAACCAGATCTTTGCCATTTACAATTCCATACAGCCGTTCAGGATCGAATTCAATAGGATCACCTGTAATGTTTGTGCTGCCTTCCGGCAATTTAATGCGGTGGAGCGTAATGCTGTTGGTTTCGTTTTTCCTGTCGGTGACCGTAATGATGCAGAACGGGGTTGAACGTCGGATCGAATCCTGTTTCTGTGCTGGCAGGTCTGTCAGAAATTCTTCAAAACGTGCATCTGTAAATGCATTCAGGTAGTTTATCACTTTTACAGTATCTATATTCTGTAGTTTTCCGGAAATTTCGTTTGCAATGCTAAAATTGACATTGTCAGGATTAAGAAGCTCAAATGAGCGATCAGCATATTTGGGATATGTGACATCAATTTTGGCAATGCTTGACAGTGTGTAACGGAAAACCTTGTGGTCGCGCCAATCGTATTCGCGGGGCGAGTATCTGGGCTCAAGGAAACCGCGGAAGCCCGGGATGTGCATAATAAACGGCATTTCTGCATCTTCCATCATCATATAAGATCCGGTGTTGTCCATGGTGGCCGACCCGACATAATATGTGCGGATGCATTTTTCATACGGGAAAAGTTTAATGCCCAGAATATCAATCCTGTACACTGTTGCATACACCTCAACTTTGGTGGCAAAGCTGGCCAAATCCTTATAAACCACTTCATATTGTGATTTAGGAACCGGATTTCGAACAGTGACATACATGAGCGTGTACATCAGTTCTTCCATCATTTCGGGCTGCACCGAATATTTTTTATTCAGAATCCAGCCATTGCTGTCGCTACGTTCAAGCAACACCGAATGGTTTTTTTTATCGGCCAGAAAAACTCTAGTAATCGAAGCTGTATCTGAGACGGCGAAATTTTTCTCGCCCGGATTCAATGTCGTGTTTGAGCGGTTGGTAATGAAAACAGTCAGGAATACAGCTATTATCAGCAGCAACGGAATCCAGAAATACCATTTTTTCAGCCATTTTTTCATAAGCCTTTTCTGAGTTTAATTTTACGGAAAATCATCATTATCAGTCCGATAGCCACAATAATCAGAACCGGACCCAGCACATTCGACCATTGGATGTATGCCTGGTTCGAAGCTATTATAGTTTTATCGAGCAGGCGGATTTTCAGCTCACGCGAGCGAATGTCAAGAAGGTTTGATTCATCCGTCAGGTAGTTCATGCAGTTCAGCAGAAAATCCCTGTTGCCGTAATTGATTCCGGTGAAACGATCATAACCCAGCGGATAAGTGAAGTATTGTCCGTTACGATAAACAAACTGGTTGTTGATGATATTGCCATCAGAAATTACAATCATTTTTGAAGGTTTACCGGTTTCATTAAAACCAATTTCCTTGTCTTCTGCAATTTCAGGCGGTATGCGGTTTGTAAACACGCTGCTGAAATTTCCTTCAAGTAAAACGGCAACCGGAATTTTGGGCTTGTTGAAAAATTCTTTTCCCGGAGTTTCAGTCAGCATACGCAAACTGATGACGGCTGGTGTATTCATTATCCTGCTGTATTCCGATGTTGTCAGCAGAACGGTTTTTTTCACACCGCCTGTACCCACAGTGTCAATACCTGAAACGAATTCAAAGCGAATGGCATTCAGATTTTTTACAATCGGGTGACCATCAGTATTGGAAACACTCGGAAAATAGTACCAGTTAAAATATTCAAACTGAGGCTGATCGCCTATCTGGCCTGTCTTCACAGGAATCGGACAACTATTGAGATCGAGCAGCAGGTCGTTATTGATGCGAACACCATATTTAAACAGCATGTCCTCAAGGTTGATCTCATTGGCAATGGCTACTGTTTCGGAGCTCGCCTGCAGCGAATCCATGTTGGTTGCAGTACCGTCAACCAGCCACAATACGCGGCCGCCATCCATGATGAACTGATCGATGATGAATTTGTCTTTTTCATCAAACACTGAATCAGGGCCGGCAATGATGATGGTCTTGAATTTATCGAGCGACTTGAGCTGCTGATTTATTTTTATCCGCTCAACATTGTAATAATCGGTCAGACTGCGGGTGATGTCTTCGGTCATCATGGCATTTGATTCGCCGTGGCCTTCGATAAAAGCAATGCTTGGTTTCTGGCGCACAAAGAGGCGACGGACAGCATCGATCAGATTGAATTCGAGTGATTCGAGCGATTCATTGATCAGCACTTCCTTGTCGTTTTGCTGGCCTGACTGAATGAAATTGACCGGCGTTTCTCTGGTTTTGTATGAGACCAAAGCGCAGGGCCAGATGATTCGTTGCTCGCTCGAAGAGCTGCTTTGCTGACGATCTACCGCAGGCTGCAGGCCTTTTTCGACCAGTTCGTTGTAATAATCATTCAGTGTACGTTTATCCTTGCCTTCAGTCGGATCGATGAATTCATACTGAATATTGGCTTTATTGTAAGCCCTGAATTCATCGAGTGTTTCGCGGATGGAGTTGCGAAGTTTGGTATAGGATGCCGGCAGTTCTCCATCAAGATAAATGCGGAAATATACGATGTCGTCCACTTTACGCAACAGATCGATGGTGTTGTCGGAGAGTGTGTATCTTTTTTCCTGTGTCAGGTCGAGGCGGAAGAAACCAAGTGTTCCGGCCAGATTGATGACGATGAGAATGGCGATGCCTGCAAAGAGCCGGATCAGACTTCTCTTTCTGTTTGTCCCGTGATTTGTTTTCTTTTCCATACTTCTTACCATTTACGACGTTCGAGTGAAAGACGGGTTAACATCAGAAACAGAGCAATAAGACTCAGAAAGTAGAGCAGGTCGCGTGAGTCGATTACGCCGCGGCTCATCGAAATGTAGTGCTCGTTGATACCGATTGATTTGATAAACAGTTCGGCGCCTTTGAAAATGCCGCTGTCGTAAATAAATTCAAAACCGAGATACATGAAAGCCGTCAGAAAAACAGCAATAACAAAGGATACAATCTGGTTTTTCGAAATGGATGATGCAAAAATGCCGATGGCCAGAAATGAAGCTCCAAGGAAGAGCAATCCGATGTAGGAGCCCCAGATGCCGCCGAAGTCGAGGTTTCCTTTTGGAACGGCGAGTTGCGAAATGGTATTGAGATAAATCATTGTTGGCAGCAGCGAAAAAACGAGAATCACAATACCGGCCAGATATTTTGCAGCAATGATTTTCATTTCGCTGATGGGTTTGGTCATCAGCAATTCGATGGTGCCGGTGTTTATTTCATCTGCGAAGCTGCGCATGCTGATTGCAGGCAGCAGAAACAGAAACACGAAGGGCGCCAGGATGAAAAGCCCGTCGAGCGTGGCATAGCCGAATCCAATAATGTTGAAGTTGTTTGGAAAGACCCAGAGAATAAGTCCGTTGGCTGCCAGAAAGACGCAGATGACAATATAGCCGATCAGCGAATGCAGGAAAGAGCTTATCTCCTTTTTGAATAGTGCATACATCGGGAAAAAATTTAGCGGTGCAAAGTTAATTGAATATTGATAATGTATAGTAGAAAATACGAAATACGAGATACGAAATACGAGATACGAAATCAGAAATCAGAAATACGAGATATGAAATACTGCAGCGATGATGCGATGATGCGATGATGTGATGATGTGGAAATGTGGCGCTTCACGTAAAACCACGTGGAACGTGGCAAGCTGTGACACAGTCGTCCATGTGAGGCTGCGCCTATGTGTGAATATGAGCAACGTTAGAAATTCGAAATTAGAAATACGATATCTGAAATAGGCGTAAGGCGTAAGCCATAAGGCGTTAGTAGTTATGAGTTATTAGTGATGAATTATGAGTTTTCAGGCATTGAGCTTTGTGCGTTGTGCTCCGCATGCCGCATGCCTTCTCCTTAGCCCCGTCTCAGAGCTGAAAGCTGATTGCTGACAACTGGCGGCTGCTTAACCTTAACCTTAATAGGGAGCTTATTCAAATTCAATGCGTACAACATCATTCACCTGGATTCCGAGCAGCTCTCTGGCTGAAGTCTGATACAGCGCAATTTCCAAAAGTCCTGTACTGCCGAAAACGGCCACCAGTTCTGCTTCCGGAGCGTAATGATAGGTCGGCGAAATTTTCTGTGTGTAATATTTACCGAATCGAATAATGTACTTGTTGTTTTTGTTCATTTTGTCAAACATCTTTTTGGTGATGTTTGTAATGGCATTGTGGTAATTATCAATGTAAATCACCATGCCCTTGATCGTGTTATTATCGCTTGTTGGGCGGAACGGCATGGACTCAAGCAGACTGGTTGTTTTTGACCCGATCTCCAGTATGTCTTTCCCTTCAGCAAGATGCACAGCCGCTTTGGTGCATATATCCAGTTCGGGAAATGTTTCGTGCTCTATGATTTCCTGATCCAGTTGCACAATTGCCTCCGGGGTTTCATCGAAGACCAGTCCGTGCAGACCATTATCGGGTCCTACGAAAAAATGATTTCTGTATTTGATGGCGACCTGCCGGTCCTGATTGCCCGATGTGCCGTTCACCAGCACCAGGTGCACCGTTCCATCGGGAAAGCTGCTCCACATGTTGCGAACTATGACAGAGGCCTGAAAAACATCATACTGCCGTATCTGATGGGTCACGGTTACAATATTGAGTGCGGGCTGCAATGAGAGAAGCCGGCCGCTTACCACTGCCGCATAAAAATCGCGGGTACCGAAATCGCTTGTAATTGTTACCGGATTTAAATTCAAAATCAGTATTTTTGTTTCAAAATTACAAATTTTGTAATTCATCACAAATCCGGAATTAATATGTCTGTCACCGAACGTGTTTTTGATCTTCAGTTTATCGATCACGCTGCATTTTATGGAGTGGGTGATGCGCATCTGAATCAGATCAGGGATTTATTTCCCAAACTGAAAATTGTGGCCCGGGGCGATATGCTTAAAGTGCTTGGTCCCGCTGGTGAAATAGAGAAATTTGCAAGCCGCTTCGAAAATCTGCTGAAGCATTTTGATGTTTTCGGTGATCTGAAATCCAACGACATTGTGCAAATCATGGGCGATGAGATGGTGTCTACGGAGCCGATGGCCCAGATGCCGGCCGATGTGATTGTTTACGGTCGCAGTGGCCAACCGATAAAAGCACGTACCCGCAATCAGCTGAAGATGGTTGAAAAACTCAGTTCATCCGATATGCTTTTTGCAGTGGGACCTGCAGGCACCGGAAAAACGTATACCGCAGTTGCACTGGCTGTGAAATGGCTGAAGGAAAAGAAGGTGCGCCGCATTGTGCTGACGCGGCCTGCTGTTGAGGCAGGGGAGAATCTTGGATTTCTTCCGGGAGACCTGCGCGAAAAACTAGATCCCTATCTGCAACCTTTATATGATGCGCTCAACGACATGCTGCCCCAGCAAAAACTTCTCAGCTATTTCGAAGATGGAACCATTGAAATTGCACCACTGGCTTTCATGCGCGGACGAACGCTGGAAAAAAGTTTTGTGATTCTCGACGAAGCGCAGAATGCAACGCGGATGCAGATGAAAATGTTTCTGACCCGTATGGGACAGGATTCAAAATTTGTCATTACGGGCGACATGACTCAGATTGACCTTCCGAAAACGCAGGCCAGCGGCCTGATTCATGCGGTGAATATGGTCAAGAAAATTCCTGAAATTGCCATTGTAATACTGGATTCAAGCGATGTTATACGTCACCCGATTGTAACTAAAATCATTAATGCTTATGAAAAAGATGAAGTCCATCCGTAGTTTGATTCTATTGGCCGTCACAGCACTGATGGCAGTTTCCTGCGGCAAATACGATGACGGCCCTGCCGTCAGCTTCCGTTCCTCCGAAAAACGATTGATCGGCTTGTGGGAATTTTCGTCCATCAAGATTGATGGCATTGAATACATCACCAACTATTACAACGATTCAACCAATCTGAAGATATCAATGACAGGAACGCGTGATGAAATACATGCAATCCTTGTCGAAGACAACAGAAGTTCATCGCAATTGTCAGTGTCGCTGCTGGGGCTCAATGACAAGAATACCGAATTCACCATGGGATTCCCGGTGAGTCCTGTCTACACTGATGTTACGCAATATTTCTACGAATTGATTCCGGCGATGGCCGAAGAAAACACATGGAGCATCCGGCGCTTGTCATCAAGCGAACTCTGGATCAGCACGACCTTTCAGGATCAGGTCTATGATCTGCAACTGAGCAAACTTGAGCAGTACATTTTCAACCAATAATACCCTATGAAAGACCTCGTAAAAACGCAGTTTCAGTTCAGTCCGTCGCAGACCGTGTACAACGGCAAAGTGCGCGACGTATATCGTGTCGGTGATTTATTGATAATGATTGTGAGCGACCGCATATCGGCATTTGATGTGGTGCTGCCCCGCGGAATTCCGTACAAGGGACAGGTGCTCAATCTTATTGCATCCAAATTTCTTGATGCCACGCAGGATATCGTTGCCAACTGGAAACTGGCAGTGCCACATCCTTCAGTGATGATCGGAAAATTCGCAGAGCCTTTCAAAGTTGAAATGGTTGTACGCGGATATCTCACCGGGCATGCATGGCGTGAATACAAGGCCGGAAAGCGCTCGCTGTGCGGTGTTGCGATGCCTGATGGAATGATTGAAAATCAGAAATTCGAAAAACCAATCATCACTCCAACCACCAAGGAGGCCATCGGACATGATGAAGATATTTCGCGCGAAGACATTATCAAACACGGACTGGTAGCGGCCGATGATTATGCCAGGCTTGAAGAATACACGCTGAAATTGTTTGCACGCGGAAGCGAAATAGCTGCAAAGATGGGTCTGATCCTCGTTGACACCAAATATGAATTCGGCAAAATCGGCAACGAGATTGTGCTTATCGATGAAATTCACACACCGGATTCATCGCGCTATTTCTACGCTGAAGGATACGAAGAACGTCAGAAAAACGGTCAGCCGCAGAAACAGCTGTCGAAAGAATTTGTCCGTGAATGGCTGATGGAACACGGCTTCCAGGGTCAGGATGGACAACAGGTCCCCGAAATGGACGATGCTTTTGTTGCCAGTGTGACCGATCGCTACATTGAATTGTACGAAAGCATTACCGGCGAAAAATTTGTTCGTCAGCCGCTCGACAATGTGGCTGCGGATATTGAAGCTGCTGTAAATAAAGTTGTGCGAAGTTTGTAAACTTCGCACAACTTTTTATTGGACCATCAGCAAATAGGCTGTCAGTTTTATCTTATACTGTACCACCTGTTCCACATAATTGTCGCGGCATTGCTGCAGCATTGTCTGTGATTCCAGTACTTCCGAAACAGTTGTCATTCCTGCATGATAGTAGTCCATGGCGACTTTCATATTCTGTGTTGCTTCGCCGATGGCTTCGCGCGCAAGAAGTGTCTGATTGTATGATTCAGTCACATCGTTCCATGCCTGCTGCATCTGCAGCAACAATTTTTCATTCAGGTCGCGGCGGGTGTTTTCCGCTTTTTGCAGTTCCAGCGATTGTTTCTGCATGTTGTAATCAGCTTCCCACCATGCTGAAATGGGAATTGAAACGGTAGCAAACACCAGCGCATTGGTGTTGTTTTTCTCCATCAGATTATTGTACAGATACGCTGCACCAATGGCCACCTGCGGCATCGATTCGCCAATCAGCATCTGTTTACGTTTCTGTTCGGCCTGCACACTCAGGTCCAGAAGTTTGTATTCTTCGCGGTTCTGAACAGCCGGCTGAAACGAAGTCTGATAGGCCCATGGAGGCATGATGGAATCATTGAAATCAATCACATCTGAAAACTGAAGTGTATCGCTGTACGGAATGCCGGTATACTGGCACAGGGCCATGGTTGAAAGCGCAATTCCGTTTTCCACTTTCATCCGTTTCGATTTCAGTTCGTTTTGTTTCAGCTTCACTTTCAGCAAATCGTTCTCGATGATCACACCTGACTGATAAGCTCCGTTCACATCCTTGAACAAAGTGTCGAGCAGCATTTCGGCAGCACTGATGGTGTTCAGTTTTTCTTTGAGCGACACAATGCGCCAGTAGTTTTCTTCGGTTTTCAGTTGTACCTGACTGGCAGCCATTTCCTTTTTCAGCGCTGCTGCTTCGATTCCAATACCTGCCAGTTGATTTCCGTGACGTATGCGTCCGCCGGCATAAATGGGTTCCAGTGCCGTTAAACCGCCCATCAGGCCATCATCCATCATCTGAATATTCACGGTCGCTTCGGGAATATAATTCCAGTAGTTGGCATACAAAGTCTGAATGATATCATTGATGGTCTGGTTCTCAAAACTCACATCAATATCGGCATCACCGGCATCCATATCAATGACAGAGCTGTTTGATTTGAATGCGACTCCGGTAGCACTCACTTGGGGAAAATATTTTGTGAATGCGGCTTGTTTTGTTTTTTCAGCCTGCATCAGCTCAATGTCTGCGTTTTGTACTGCAGCGTTATTTTTCAACGCCATTTTCCGGCACGAGTCGAGCGAAATCTGCGCCCGGAGCGGAAAAGCAAGAGCAATTAATATGAGTATAAAAAGAGTTGGTCTCATGATTTTGCAGTTTTCTTTTTTTCGTAAACCTGCCAGTAAACGACAGGCAGAATGGTGACCACCAGCAGCAGGGAGAAAATCATCCCGAAGCAGATTACAATTCCCATTGGCATCCACAGATTGCTTTTGCCGAGAATCATCGGAATGACGCCGACAGCCGCAGCAGCTGAGGTAAGGAAAATGGGACGCATGCGGCGTTTCCCGGCTTCGTATCCGGCATCGTGTGCACTGAAACCCTGTTCTGTCCTTAATTTTTCAGCATATTCAAACATGATGATGGCATTGCGGACAATGATACCAATGAGACTGACAACGCCAAGAACGGAGGTGATACCGAAATCAATCCCGAACAGATTTATTCCGACGACAGCTCCCGGCAAACTGAATGCGGCCGCAGATAATGCGAGCACCGAAATGCTGATTTTTTTGAATGCATATAAAAGAAAAAGGAAAATGATAATAAACGCAAGTGCAAGTCCTGCAATGATTTCAGGAATCAGTTCTTTGTTTGTACCTTCAAGTCCGCCGTATGAAACGCTGATTCCATCAGGCAATCCGGGTTTCAATTCATTATTGATGAATCTTTTTATTTTGCTCATGCTTTTTGGTTCGCTGCCACCGAATTTCAGATCACATGCTACCGTGAGGCAATAAACGCCATTGCGTTTTACAATCTGCGAAGGTTGCCATTCGGGTGAAATTTTCGCCACCTGCCGCAATGGAACCCACACTCCGGGAATGAGCGTCGGGACAATTTCGTTTTCAAGTGTTGTAAAATCCATGTCGCTGCTTTTTCTTTCACGACGCAGCACAACAGGTACAGCATAATCTCCTTCCCATAATGTTGTAAGTGGAGTACCGGTGAACCCCGACGCCAGATCAAGCGCCAGCATTGATTTCGTAATGCCCAGACGTGCAGCTTCGGCCTGATCGAGATCGATGTTAATCATTGGTGCATACCCGTCCCAGTCGGTGTGAATCCAGCGAAGTTCATTTTCAAGAGTATGCATGTACGCCACAAGTTTATCTGCTTCATTTCGCAGCTGTTGCGGATCGTCGCCACTGAAGCGGACTTCAATGGGATTTTTGGCAATCTGATAATTCATTTGTTTGAATCTGAGATAGGCCTGCGGAAAATAATCAGCATATTTTTCAGAATACTCTTCGAGCAATTCTTCGGTGGCACTGTTTGATTGTGTATTGACAATAAACTGTGCGTAATCTTCGGAAGGCAGACTGGGCGCGTAAGTCGCCATAAACCGTGGCGAACTTGTGCCGACAAATGAAGTAACGGATTGCACACGCGGATCACGCATGAGAATGTGCTGCATACTGTCGCTGACAAGTGTAGTCTGATCCAGCGAACTGCCAGGTTGCAGATGAACTTCAACAGCAAATACGTTGCGTTCGGCCACCGGCATCATTTGCACCGGTGTGACAGTGAAAAGAAGTACCGAAAGAATGAGTACCAGAATACCGACACCTATTGTCAGCCATGGCTTGCGGAAACAGCGCTCCAGCAGCCACTCGTAGCTGCCCTGCAGTATTGAAAAGAATTTGTTTTGTGCGCGGGTGACCGGTGATAATTTCTTTTCAGGTTTCTGACGCTTAACAAAACGATATTCAAGATATGGCGTCATCAACATGGCAATCACCAGCGAAACAATCAGCGCGAATCCAAAAGTCCATGGAAAGTGTTTTACAAAATCCTGCATGGGGCCGGTGAGTGTGAACATGAAAGGGAAGAAGGCCGCACTCATGGCCAGAGTTGCAATGAGCAGCGGTTTGAAAAAATCCTTTGCACTCCGTATTGCTGCATGCCAGCGCGAATAGCCGTGTTCAATGTCATCAATATAACCATCAATCACAACAATCGAATTATCGACAATCATTCCGAGAACCACAATCAGTGCGGCCAGCGTGACGGTATTGATTTCCATTCCGAGTGCAAACATGAATGCCCAGGTGACAGCGATGGCGATGGGAATTCCGGACGCAGCCACCAGAGCCGATCGTACGGGGAACAGCATTAACATCACGGCAATGACAACCAGAATGGAAAACACAAGATCTATGAGAAATGAACTTACGGAATCGTCAACAACTTTTGGCAGATCAGTAATCCGGTACATTGAAACACTCGCTGGAAGTGTGTTCTGAAAATCTTTCAGAATCATTTCAACATCCTTACCGAACTTCACAATGTTGTTTCCGGCCTGCATTTCCACGGACAACACGAGAGCGTCTTCACCGTTCCTGTTGATGAAACTTGACGGTTCTGCATACTCTCTTTTGATGTGGGAAATATCTTTCAGCCGGATTACATTGCCGTCGGGATCCGAATATACAATCATTTCAGCCACTTCTTTTTCCGATGTGAATGGCGTGTTGATGTGCACAGGAACGCTGAGCGCATTATTTTCAATAGTCCCGCCCATGCTCAGAAATCCCTGCGAGTAGAGATTCAGCATCAGTGTTTTCGAGCTGATGCCGTATGTAGCGAGTTTTTCCTGCTCAATGTAAACCCCGATCTGCTCTTTCTGTTCTCCGAAAACCCTGATGTTTCCAACGGCATCCACCGTTCTGAGCTTATCGCAGAGTCTGTCCATAAACCCTTTAAGCTCGCGGTAGTTCTTGTCTTTCGACTGCATGGTGATCAGCAGCGATGAAGTATTTCCGAAATCATCGTTCACAACAACAGCCAGCACTCCGGTTGGCAACATCATTTTAAAATCTTTCAGACCGTGCCGGATCTTTGACCAGGCCTCGTTTTTATTGTGAACATTTTTGCTCAGCTCAACAAAAACATAGGCAATACCATTTCTTGAATATGAATAGGTATTCTTTTTATCCACTTCCTGAAAGGTGAACAGATAATCCTCAAGCGGGCCTGTCACCTGTTGCTCCATCTCTTCGGGAGTTGCTCCCGGCATGACTGCCGCAATCACTCCCTGCCGTATGGTGAATTCAGGAAATTCCTGCTTGTTCATATTGATAAGTCCGAGAATTCCACCTGCGACAAGCATGGCCACCAGCAGCCAGACTATGTCGTAGTGCTTCATCATCGTTTCTATTATTCCTTTATCCCGTCGTTTCATTTTTCTTTCGTTACACGTTACACGTTACAGTCGTTACAGTCAGCTTTCAGTTGTCAGTTGTCAGCATTCAGCTCTGAGAAGAAGCCTGGAAGAAGGCTTGCGGCATCACGTAAAACGTGACAAGTCGAGGCATGCGGCTTGCGGAGCACAACGTCCCGCCTTCGTCGGGATAAACTCCATGCTCAATGCACAACGCACAGGGCTTGCGGCATGCGGTTCATGGTTCCACCTGATCTCACATTTCCACATTTTTTCCAGAATCTCATATTTCCACATTCGCCCCGCTGACAGCGGGATAAACTCCGCGACACATCGCCGAAGGCGCACATTTCCACATTCCATTTCGTATTTTGTATTTCGTGTTCTTTCACCACTCACCATTTTATATTGCATCCTTCGCTCACTTTCTGCCAGCCGTCAACAATCACCTTGTCGCCTTCTTTCAGTCCCGATTCCACAATCACATTG
>CAZJOL010000018.1:0-19996 GCA_964547605.1 uncultured Bacteroidaceae bacterium
TCATGCAGGAGCTCAAAACATAACGGCAAAGCCACAGGTGTATGCCGTTACCGTGTATATGCTGGGTGCAGAGCTGCATTGCTCGGCCGAAGCAACCATGCCCAAAGGAAAATCAACGGTTGTAATCTCGGGCCTGAGTCCGCAGCTCAATCAGGGCAGTATCCGCTTCAGCATTGAAAACAGCGACGCTACCATTCTGAGCGTTTCTTCGAGAATCAATTATCTGAACGGTCAAGGCGACAACAAACAGATCAGACTGCTGAAAGACTCTGTGGAACTCATAAACGATCAGCTTACACGCATTGCCATGAGCCGTGAGACATTCATGAAAGAAAAGGATCTGCTCTTCAAAAACCAGAGCATAGGCGGCACCGAGAACGGCGTGAAGGTTGAGGAAATCCAGCGCTCGGCCGACTTTTTCCGCCTGCGCAGCAATCAGATCAACGACGAACTTTTTATTCTCACCAAGAATGAAACAAAATACCGTGAAACGTTGGCCCGTTTGATGGCTGAGCTGGCTGAGCTCAATGCAACATACAATCCGCCCTCTTCCGAAATCGAGCTCAGTGTGATGAATCAGCGCGAAGGAAAAGTAAAGTTTGATTTTTCCTACATGGTGAATGGCTGCGGCTGGGCGCCAAAATACGATATCCGCGCCGATGGCATTGACAAACCGATTCAGATGGTTTACAGAGCCAATCTGTTCAACAATTCCGGCGTTGACTGGAACGATGTGAAAATAAAACTTTCAACGGCCGAGCCCGGCAAAAGCGCTACCAAACCCACTCTTGACAAATGGGCGCTGAATTATGGCTACGATGTGCAGGATGTTTCCGAAAGCAATGTGATGAATTACGATCAGCGAATGACCATTGATGAAAAGAAAAACTATGACTCTGCCATTGTCGGATATGAAACAATCAGCGTTGACGAGCTCAGTCAGGAATTTGAAATTCCGGTTCCTTACACCATTCTGTCCGATTCGAAAGCATACACTGTAGATGTGAATTCATTTGATCTTCCTGCAGTATTTGAATATTCAGCTGTTCCGAAAATGGACCGCGATGCATTTCTGGTGGCACGCATTACCGACTGGAACAAACTCAATCTGGTGAGCGGCCATGCATCGGTGTTTTATGCGGGCACCTTTGTCGGACAAAGCTATATCAACACTTCCACTGTGGCCGACACTATGAGCATATCGCTTGGCCGCGACAAACGCATCATCATCAAACGTGCACAGAAGATGGAGGATTCAAAAAGTCAGGTTATCGGCAGCTCCATCAAAGAAACGTTTATGTATGAAATTATTGTACGCAACAACAAGGAAAGCGCGGTGAGCATTACGCTTCAGGATCAGGTGCCTGTTTCGCAGAACAGCGATATCACCGTTGATGTCATCAATATTTCCGGCGGAACGCTCGATCCGCTCAGCGGCATCATTACATGGAAAATGACGTTGCAGCCCGGCGAAACAAAACAGCTGATTCTGAATTATTCGATCAAATATCCGAAGAATCAGCGGGTGGAGAAAAAGCGTTCCCGTGCAATCTCCTGCCCATCATTTTAAGTTTTTCGGTATTCTTCTCAACGATTGTTGTTGAATAATTTGTCTGTGTAATCCGCACCAGACGCGTGTTTTTCCATCCCGGAATCGTCGCCGGAGGCGACATTCTGGCGTTGGGAAAACTTTGAAAAACTGCTCTGGGAGCTGGTTGCATAATACTATGTGAAGGCGGCCGCGGCGCGCGCAGACTCGAAAGTCATTTTGGTTGATAATCTTCCTTAATTATACCGCATTTCACCCACAAATATTTGGAGCTATTATCCCTCAGGCACTTGCGGACTTCAAATATTGGAAGAATTTCGCTGCATCCATTTGCTAAAACAAAATATATAGATTTTTGCATCAATGCATAAAAGTAACCACATTTTATTCTCTCATATTTGCTGATTATGTTCTCAACGATATGATTTTTATTCATTTCAAAAGCACTGTCAATACTTATACTTTGATCCATTAAACTAAATTTTATTATTGTCGGATTACAGCAGAAATCTATTTCTCCATTGGTGTAATCTGAACTGTCCAACGTAAACACAATGCATTTAAACGAATTATTATTGAACTTGAAAAAAGGATAATTTCGATCGTTTATAATCTGATCGGAAGAATTGCATAAAATTGTTTTATACTCTCTCTGAAAAAAGGTAGTTACAAGAACATCTGTATTTGATGTCCATGACTTCAGATTTGGATTTTTTTGACAAAGAGCAGTTTCCCCTAATGAAATATGTTCAATGGCTTTATTACAGGCAAACACCATTGTAAGACTCAAGAAAGCAATTAGAACTCTTTTCACACCAACTACATTTTATCAATTAATCATTAACCTGACAACCATTTTCAAATACTGGCCCACTCAGTTATCCATAATCCCCAAACCATCACAAAAGTAGGATATTTTCAGTAATTATTGTATTATGCTTGCGGTCGCGGTGGGTGCAGCTCCGAAAACCAACCAGGTAAAAAGCCACTCGGTTGAGCGGCTTTTTTCAATTTGGGATGGGTATTTAGGATTTATCTTGGATGGTGCAGGGAACCACAATAAATGCAAATTTTTTATTCATAGCTTTCAAATGCTCCAAAGCTACACAGTTATTTGGGTCGAGCTATATCGGAGCATTAATTTTGTCCATTAAGCCAAAAATTACCAAAATCTAATTTCGTATTTTACTCCATGATATTTGTACTTTATCCAAACAAATCCGTATTTTTTACTTATAGCAATTTCACTAAAATAGAATTTGTTTCCTGAATCAGAGGAGACAATTCTAATATTCCCAGAGAGTGCATTTTTATGATTCATTATTGAAAACACATAAATAGTATCCTTGATTTTACTGCTAAATGTCTTTTTGTTAAAAACAATATCCGAATTAGTTAATGTTCCAAAGTTACTAACATGAATAGTATCTTTATTCAGAGAGTCTGACAAAATGAACAGTGGAACCTTATTGTTGCTATCAGAGAAATGAAAAACAGTGTCCTCTTTTATCTGAAGTTTTTCAAAACATTTGCAATTGTTGCAGCCAAATGACACATATATATCCCCCTTATTGACACATTTTATTCTTTTTATCCATATATTAAACTCAATCTTAATTGGAATATCCGTATAATCATACTCTCCATCAATTAAATATTCTCTAATCTTATAATGCTTAGGTGCTTTGTTAAAAAGGTATTGCCGTTGTCCATATATTGAACAAGTAGTTACAAAAAGAAATAAAATCACAAATTTCCTCATAATATTTTAACCAATTTATATCTACCACGGCCTAAATCTTTAAGCGAATATTCATCTGAACTGAATGCTTTGTCAACTTCTTTGTTCAGCTTTTGAGCATCGCTACCTTCTTCCGCCTGAAAAGTTCCATATTCTTTTTGCCCCCACGCATCATGTTCTTCATCTTCATGCGACTCTTCCTTGTCGTTAAGATGTGCGCCCATTTCGTGGCCTAAGACTTTTGCCCCTTTTTTGATAGCCAATTCTGCTAATTTAGCAACTCCGAATTCGACCTCTTTTAATGTAATAAAGTAGTTCTTTTTAGTCTTATCAATTAAGGTGTACTCAAATTCAGTCAGAATCGGTGTTTTTACCTTAGTCTCTTTATCGATGGTATAATTTTCAGGGCTGACATATGAATCATCTGCAACATCATAAGTATCAGGGTTATCAAGATTACCCTTTTTATCGAATGCTCTAATAGTTACACCTAATGATGTTTCACTTGTTGGTGCAATTGTTATGTAAACATCTTCATTCGGATTGTTGATGTATTTTTCAATAAAACCTTGTCCCATTTCGCTCCCAGCTAATTGATTAATTATATTTTCAAGATTATATTTCTTTATTTCTGCCGACCCGTCAACTGATGATTGAAGAGAAATTATTATGTATATATCCTTTCCATCAGGATCTATTGCGCATAAAGGCATATTTCCAACAAAACAATATGGACTTAAATTCGGATATTTCCCCTGCAACGGATCCATACTCATCCACCTTCCCAACCTCGAATCATAAATCCTCGCACCAAAATCAACACTGTTTCCATCGCCCTTAATCTCATTGTCATTCTCTTTACCATTGAATCCGAAACGGTACGACACGGCACTCCGCAGGCCGCTTTCAGAGCCATTCTTTGCTCGTGAAAGCAAAAATTGACTGGTCGGAAATGTTGTATAAAATGTTGTTTCGGGCATAAAAAATTATCGTTGAGTAAAGATAAAAAATTATTTTAGAGTGCATTAAATGTTAAATTTGGGTCACATTTATCCGAAATGGTTTCATGCCCTCAGAAACATGAAACCACGTCGGAAGGGGGTTTGGCCTTTGTGGGTGCTGGATGTGGCGTCCCAAAAATGTGTACTTTTCGCCGAAAACTACACTTTTTTCTGCTCTAACTGCGCTTTCAAAAGAATACCACTTCCAGTGAGTCTGTATTTTTGGTCGCGATGTTTCGGCTTGTCCGGGATGGTCATTTCAATTAATCCTGCATGCAAAGCTGGTGACAGGTATTTGTCAACGAAATTTCGTTTATCCGCCAGACCAAATGAAGCCTGAATTTCAGCTCTGGAATGTTCGGCAGTAATGAAAAGCAAAAGCTGCTCAACTTGGGGGGTAACTTGGGGGGTATCTTGGGGGGTATCTTGGGGGGTAACCTCCTCATTCAGCATCCAGGCATTTGGGAAGGCCGAAGAAGGCAACATCGCAGAAAACCCGCATGAAATCAGCAATGTGCGATTTCCCTGCATTTTTTGTATATTTGCACCAGAAATTGCAAATATTGTTATTGCATGAAAGTGATTCTGGAAATACCTGACAAACAATTTGAATTCGCAATGAGGGTTCTGCGCAGTCTCTCATTTGTGAAAAAAGCACGGCCAATGTCAGCCGATGCAGCAAAATTGTGGGAAGACCTTAAAGAATCGGCTGATGAAGTAAAGATGCACAAGGAAGGTAAACTCAAACTCCGTTCTGCAAGCGATTTACTCAATGAATTGTAAGGTTTTTTCCACACTCCGGTTTGAAAAAGAATTGAAGCGATTGGTGAAAAAATTTCCTTCGCTGAAATCAGAATTTGCAGAATTGATTCATAAACTGCAACAGACGCCGGATACAGGAACATCGCTTGGCAATAATTGTTATAAAATCCG
Source organism: uncultured Bacteroidaceae bacterium (assembly GCA_964547605.1). GTDB lineage: Bacteria > Bacteroidota > Bacteroidia > Bacteroidales > DTU049 > GWF2-43-63. The sequence continues at coordinate 5,225 of CAZJOL010000018.1, forward strand.
AATTAAAATTGCTTCCAAAGGAAAAGGGAAATCCGGTGGGGGCAGAGTTATAACTCATTTTTACGCAAAAGACAATTCTGTTTTTTTGCTCACGATTTACGACAAGAGTGAGAAAGAATCAGTAACACAAAGCGAAATAAAAGAAATTGTCTCGGGGCTTGAATTCTGATGGATATTTAATCGGCGCGTGACTCTGAACGCAACCTCGCTCTATGCGCGCGTTTGCATAATTGTTTGTAAAGGTGCGCGCGGCGCTCATAGCCCCGAAAACCAACCCGGCACATACCACCTCTCACCCAAATTCCCCAACCACCGAAAATTATTAAATTTCAATACTTTCAACAGAGTAATAAAACAAAACCCCGCTGGTGGGCGGGGGTTGTGTGAAATTTATTAATACAAAACAGAGGTGAATTGAAGCATTTTTGAACATCGAATTTGGATGAATTTTTACAATGTTTTCCACGTGGAAATAGCATTAATAGTACCTGCTTCTTCACGTTTGCGCAATATTCTAATTAATTTCCTCTCGCTTATTTTCTTCAAACAGTACGAACTTTTTCCAGAAATACATATACTGGTATTTTCATAAACCTGATAGTTGTCAGATATAGAATTATGTATTTTAATCTCGATACCACTTTCAGATGACACATGATAACTTTGCAAAACACATATTCTATTAGAGAATTCATTTTCGGGATATGGGCTGGTGCAGCGGTAACATTTTCTCATTCTAATGCTATCTGGTCTTTCAGGAAGATAAAGCATTGTGTCATTTTTAATAATAAGATCGACCATATTAGTATCATAGTATAGAAATATTCGATAGTTCTGATTTTGGCTTAATGAATAATCCAGGTTTATCATAACCATATAATTTGGATTATTGTCATATTGTTTTATAATGTCCCATTTTGTATTTCCTGATTTATCAAAATAACTATTTAAAAATATCGAATCGTCTTTTACTAAATATGTTCCAGAGGAATACCAACCAACAGGCATACTAATATTTTCAAAATACACAGAATCACTTCGTAAATACAAAATTGAATTCGCATTTATTCTATTAAATAAAAGCGCTCTCTCTTTTATTACGTATAGCCCTTCATGTTTTTGAATCTGACAGTGCAGAAATAATGGAAAAAAAATAATTAGAAATAATATGTTCTTCATAGCTTAATAATAATTTTGTGAAGCATTGCGTTTTCTTCATCTATTTGACGCATAACTTCTTTTGAATAATACTCTCTGACCTTAGTATGATAGTATGATAAGCAATAACTATTTATATTTAAAGAGCTTGTTGATAAATGTTCATATGGATACCGATAATACTTGTCAGACAAATTAATTATTTTATTTGCTGTAATATCTGCATAAGAACTAAAAAATTTCCTATCATCTCCAAAAGCATATGATCTCCTATATGCTCCAACTTCATCCGTAGCATCATAAAGACTACCACCTGGGTGTTCCCCAGGATGATCTTTGTCATATATATTGCTAAAATTTAATTCTCCTTTCAAAGCTTGATAGCCATGTTTCATTTCGTGAGCAAAAGATGAAAGGCCAATACCAGAATACCTAATAATAATTGTCCCATAATCGTCCATAGTTGTTAATCCCGCCCCTTCACCAGCAATAATCCTCTTGAAGGTAAACAAAGTTTCCGCCTTGCGCATTTCACTAACCTCATTCGCAACGTTACCAAGTTCAGTAATTTGCGAATTAATGTCAGTTCGTTGTCCATCACTTAAACTTGAGTTTTTTAATTTTTCATTTAGTAAATTAATTCTTGCTAAAGCGGATGTTTCTAATCTGGCAGCTTTTCTTTCGTCTCTTTTGGTTTTGAATTTATCCCCTAAAGGATCACTAAACCAAATCGGATTATTCCCGAAACAAGCATAATCACTAATGCCAATCTGTGGTTTTGGGTCAAGATTCCATCTTCTCCCCAACCTCGAATCATACTCCCAAAACATGGCAGTTGTATGTGTTCCCGTTTGGCCAGAAATCTCGTTATCCATCTCCTGACCATTGAATCCGAAACGGTAGTTATCCATAATTCAACTTTGAAATTATTTCTCCACCTCTCTGATTCGCGGATCAGTATTCACTTTGCGGCGGGTGTCTTCCATCACTGAGCGGAAGTCTTCCTTGTTTTCATCACCGGGAATGAGTGCGTCGATGTTCTTTTCGGTCATCAGTCCGGGCATCATGTAGTAGCCGGGTTTTTTGCCTTCGAGTTTCATGCGGTACAGCGGAATGAATTTCACATTGCACACTTCGGGTTTGCCGTATGGTGTGCGCTTCAGCGTGAATCCGACCAGCAGTCCGGCATCGGTGAGCGGGTCTTTCTGATTCGAAATGAAATTACCCAGCGACCAGATTACGAGCCGTTCCTTCATGCTGCCGATGGGCGTCACCAGTTCCATTGGCTGCACTACATGCGGGTGGCTGCCTATGATTACATCCACTCCGTTTTCGAGCAGAAAATTCGCAATGGCTTTCTGATTGCCGTTCTGCTTATGCTGATATTCTTCGCCCCAGTGTATGGAAACCAGGATGGCATCGGCGCTTTGTGATTTCGCTTTTTTAATGTCGGAAAGTATCTGTGCCGAATCGATGCGGTTCACTACGTATGGCTCCGGCTCAGGAATTCCGTTGGTGCCATAGGTGTAGTTGAGAATGGCCAGTTTCCATCCTTTAATTTCGAGCATATACGGAAAGCGTGCAAGCCGTTCGGTTGGATTGCGGAAAATGCCGGTATTCCACAGTTTCACGCTGTCGGCATAATCAATGTTTCCTTCGATTCCTTCGCCACTGCGGTCGCAGCAGTGATTGTTGGCAAACACAAAGAAGTTGAAACCCGCTCTGCGCAAGGCATCCGGAAACTCCTCAGGAGCACTGAAACGTGGATAGCCGCTGTAGGGCTCGCCTGCAAGTGTTGTTTCGAAATTCACCAGCCGCACATCGGCGCTTTGAAGAATGGGTCTGATGAAATTGTAGCATGAATCGAACTCGCACAATCCGGTAGCGTCGCAGTAAGCTGCCTTGTATTGCGGCATGTGCATCATTGCATCGCCGGTTACCCAGAAGGTGATTGAATCGGGCTCGGCGAGGGGTGAAATTTTTCCGTATCCTGCCGACCGCTGTCCGAAAGGATTGATCAGTATTACAGCTAACGCTACCAAAAAAACGGGTGCGGCAAAAACCAGTATTCTTTTCTGTTTCATATTCATGTTAATCCTGCTGCAAAATTAATCTGAAATTATAAGACTGATGTTCCGAAGTGATTTTTATCAGATACACACCATTGCTGAGGCCTCTCAGGGTGTATGCTTCGCCGGGATAGTACCGGTCCGATGCCACATGCATTCCCTGCAAATTGAAAACATCCATTCTGCATTCAATGTTATCGGGCAGATCGATGCGGAATGTGCCACGGCTCGGATTCGGACAGAGTTTTACATCGGCTGCTTCAGGCGATGATACGGGTGTGTAATGGGCATAGTCTGTTTCGTTGTAATGATAGTCGGGACCAACTTTTACAAAGAAAATGTTGTTTACGCCGGGTCCGTAATTTTTTGTTGTTCCGATGAGAGCCATACCCCCATCGGCGGTAAAATCCAGGTCCATGCCATCTTCGTCCTGCAGGGCACCGAAGTTGTGGAAATTGTGCCATCCGACACTATCGCGCCAAAAGCCCACATCGCTGTTGCCAAAGCTGAAATAATCAGGATAAATGCCGCCGGTGTAATAAGAGACGTTGTTGCTGTCCAGAATGCCACGGCGAATGTTTTTCAGATAGCATGGAGGCTGGATCAATTGCCAGCCAAAAGTGCCCGGATTGTCCAGAAATCCGTACCAGAAGCGGAAAACCTGACCTGTATCAGGCAGCATATTACCTGAAAAAATGATTCGGTGAAACGAATCTTCAAACAAACAATTGATTGCAAACTCGGCCGGATCAAACGGAGCCCAGGTCCATAATGAATCTAAGTCTGAATTCATCTTCCACACGCGACTCATGATGGAATCGGATGATGTGGTGGTACTTTGCGATGCAAGCATGAGGTTATTTCCCGACATGGTGTCAATATATACTCCCTTGTCGTTGAATCCGGCATCCAGACGTTTTGACAGCAGCGAATCGCCTGTATTGCCATCCAGTTTGTATACAAGAATATCTGATCCATGGTGTCAAGCGCTTGTCCGTAGCCTGTCAGATAAACATTTCCATTTGAATCTGATGCAGTACACAAACCCTGGTCCCAGGCTTCAGTACCATAGATTTTTTCCCAGAGGACTGTCCCTGACAAACCGACGCGTGCAACCAGCATGGAATAATCGTTGCCAATGAGAGCTGTCCCTGAAACAACAACAGATGTATCATCGTGGCGCGAAAGATTTTCCGCCGATGAAATCACATACGAATCGAAATATTTTTCCCAGAGAATGGTTCCGTTGGAATCAACCCTGAAGAGCCAGGCAGCGGATTGTCCGCCAAAATTCTGCCGGTTTCCGAGCAGTATATATGATGAATCGGAAAAGGCGACAATGCCTTTGCCTTCATTGAAAGCCCCTTCCAAACCATACGTTCTGATAAATGCTTTCTGGGCAAATCCGGATGCAGCAGTAATAATCAGCAATATGCTACAGAAGACTCGCATGCTCAGTGATTTTATATGTGATTTTTCCAATAACAACATAGGACAGGTTCCTGCTAATATTCAGCACGGAAAGTGCAGAAGGAAAATCCAGTTGTGCTGATAGCCGTTCAGAAATTTTGAGATCCAGTCCGGGTCCCGCATTGAATGAGCCATAGCCACCGTATTTCATTGGGAGCGAAACGCGAATTCCTGCTGTAAGTGGCCATGATGGTCGTAATTGCACATACGGGAAAAAGCCGGGGAGATTATAATACAAAATACTCAGGTCTGTTCTGAATTTGCCGAATTCCGTGCGGCACTCGCCTGTAATCAGCAATGGAAGAGCGATTGCCGTATTCATTGTATCGCCTTTCAGACTGAATCCTTCTTCCAGATTATCAAGTTCATCCTCAACGAATGCACTAAAATCGGACAGATCCGAAACCTCGACGCCGGTAAAATACATCAGTGTATCGCGCTGCGAATCAATGGTGCGTTTGTTCATCCACACGCGTCCGATGTTGGAAAGTGTAACACGCCATTCGAAATCGCCGTTTGTGCCTTCAATTCCAAACTCAGTGCTGAAGCCGCCTCCTTTGATGAAAGTATGCCCGCCGGAACGCATGTAATTGCCTTCAAGATTCAGGGCAAGACTGTCAGCAGTCAGTGATGTGAAAAAATCTGATTCCGAAAAATCGAGGCGGGCACAGGAATACAGGGCAACCGGCCCGGCAGCTGCGTGAATTTTAATACCATCGTTTATTTGCCATGCAACACCAGCCGACAATGTCGAGAAGCGGTATTTGTCCATGGTTGCCGGATTGGTCATAACATGCTGCCCGACCAAAGAATTGTTGCCGGTGAAAACAAGCTGAAACAGTCCCTTGCTGAATCCGGCTCCCAGCAACGATTGATGCGATCCTGAAAAATACAGCGAATATTTTTTTTCAGACGGTAACCAGACTTCAACCCGGTTGTTGCTGAAAAAACCGATATGATTTTTTTCATTCAGATTTTCAATCTCATTCCATTTTGTAGTGGAATCAATGTATTTTCCGAAATAGAATTTTGAAAAGAAATCTGTGGATAAAGTTTTGCTTTCAAGAGCATTCCATGATTCGATGCGTATTTCGGGATATTTGTCGTTTTGCGCAGATAATAAGTACGCCAACAAAATCAACAACAACGTGTACGTACTTTTCATTCAATATAGAGATTAAATAATCCGGTGACAATCACATCGAATTTATACCACGGATAAAATTTTACTTTCTGTCCGACACTTCCTCCTGTATTGAGTTTCGCACTGATAATGGCATTTTTGCAATCATACAGGTGCGCCGTCTGATTTTCGTCAAGCGTGATTTTGAGTTGTTTCACAGCCGGTGCAACCACTTTCCCGGCTGCATCCACCATTCCGGATGGAATATCGGATGTTGGAATGATGCTGTCAATGACCGTCCCGGCTTCATTGGCCAGAAATATCTTAAACGTGGCGGATAACGGAAAGCCATTGCTGATATCGAGATACAGCTCGGATTGTGTAATGAAACTTTCGGTTTTATTCAGCTCATAACCGAGCGTGTCGGAAAGCATCAGTCCCTGAATGGCAATGTTCATGGGGATTTCGGCATGCATGCGGCCGCGGAGTCCCTGACCGTAATAAACAAAATCGTTGCCTGTCGAAATATTCCCAAGCGGATTCAAAGTGCCGCTGAAATCATAGGAAATGGTATTCGGAAGATTTTCAAAAAAGGCTTCCACATTTGATGCATCGAAGTTCATTGTAAAAACAGATGGCGTTACATTTCCGGAATTGACCGGGTTTTCCGAAGCACGTGTCATGTTAATGGGCTTTCCGATCCATTCGGAGCTGAGCGCCATATCAGTCAGCCCATGACCATTCAGGTTATTGATTACAAAAGTGGCATCGGCACCCAGATAGTTTTCCATCGTTAGCGTCAGCGCAATGTTTTCCATGTCGAGATAATCAATCCCAAGATCCTCGATATAAGGGAAAGCCTCTGTGGATGCTGAATTCACGAAATGCTGTCCGAAATATCCGCGTGAATAATCGATGACGATATCCTTGAATTCAACCAGGATATTAATGCTGTCATTGTAATGCACCTCAATATTGGTCGTCGCATCAGGATTTGCAAAAATCTTCATGGTTGATTCAAGTGAATTGCAATGCATGTAGGATTGTGTCAGATCGAGATACATGCCACTGACATCGAACTGGGTTTCGAGGAATTCCCCCGTCACCGGAAAACTGGGCACAGTGCCGCTGGCAACCAATGGCGCTCCGTTGAGTAAAGAGTTGTTGATGGAGTATTCGATATATGCGGCATCTCCCACGTAGTTGTAAGCGCGGATATTCAGTGTGCCGCTCTTGATTCGCATTTGGGTCAGCATGGCACCACCGAGATTATAAAACTTGCTTTCGGTTTTCTGGAGCACCAATGCGCCCGGAGGTACGGATAATCCGATAGGCATCACATAGTGTGCAAAATAAACCGAGTCAGGCATGCTTACGAATGTGTCGGTCGTTATATTGAACAGATCGAAATCCATGACAAAAGTCAGACTCGTATCAGGATTTTCAATCAGCATACTGTCGGCAATAAGGTCATTCACTCCAAGCGATGTACTGAAAACAGGCGTGCGCACATCAACATCCCATGATGGATCCTTTGCGCAGGAAACAATCAGCAAGGCAATACAGCAAAACGATATCAGTGGGGTAACCACCCGGAGCATAGCGCTAAGTTTTATTATAGACAAAGATAGTGAAATAAAGTTGTATGATGTGGCTTGATAAAAAGATACGGAAACAGAAAAACAATTGCATATCCCGAATCACGCAAAGTTGTAAAGGCATCCGGTTTGCCCTGTTTTATTGCTGCGAACCACCCAGCGTTGCTACGGCTTAATTTCGGAGCACCATTGTTTTACATCATACAAAACAACGGTGATCTTTTCGGTTGAGAAGGCACTTTTTTTCTGTGCCCACAAAAATACTTTTATGTTGTAATTCCGCCCACTCATATCTTCCGGAACCAAAGTGAAATCCCATCGCGTATTCCGTTCTCCGCCAGCGGTGATGGGGGCTGCTTCCACCGATACCGATTGAACATAGTTGTTGTCCTTGTATAAAGCTGCTGAAACCACCAGATCGGCCGGGAAGGAATTGTTGCTGCCAGCACCAATAACCACCGAACCGTGAATTTCTACTGCAGTGTCAGGCATCAACACATTAACCAGTGTATAGTATTCCTGATTTTCGGGGCATTCTATCTGATTTAAAGATACCAGATAATCATTTTCATCAGTTGTAACTGATGTGGTTTTTTCAGGATGCTTTTCCTCGAGACCCTTTATGGCGCTGTCGTAATCGGGCTGCTCAAGTAAACAGTAAAACGCTTGTTTGGGATGAAGATGACCAAAAGAAACCAGGTATGCTTCCCGGGTCATCGAGTCCCAGTGAATGGCTCCGTAGTAATACTGAAGTGTTTGAAAAACGCCGTGCCCCAGAAACAGCAAACCTAAAGAAACCGAGACGATTTTCAACCAGACTTTTCGCGTCATGCCCGATTCTATCAATGCCCCCAGAGGGATTCCCATAATGGCATAGATGTCAATCATGGCTCTGCTGCCAAAGCTGCCACCGTACCACCAACACCACCACGAATAGACAATGTAAATAAACAACGGAGTGAAAACGATAATGGATAAACGTGTTTTTTTTGCTTCGCCTTTCATAAACAGTAAGCCGGCTAAAGCAACCAACATCACAGGGGTATATATAAACCAGCCCTTTCGGAAACCAAACAGGGCTTCGGGAATATGGAACTGGTTGAAATAAAAATGCTCGTCGTACGAATTATAAAAGAAGGCGCCGGTTTGAATTTTCCAGTATATTATTTGCGGTAACCAGACCAACAGTGAGCAAGCTGCCATTATTATGACCTGCGGGTATTGCCGGAGCAGGAACCTAAAACGCTCCTTCAAATCAGGCCAGTATAAACAGCCCCAGAAAAGAAAAAATAAAATCAACATGGTGTTGCTGGGTCTGATCAGAGAAATGAGTCCCAGCAGCAATCCGGTCAGCACCGAAGTCCAGGTACCGGGGCTTTTGAGCCATTTGTCAATCATAAGCAAAGCCACGGCGATAAGGCTGAAATTGTACACGTGCGACATGCCGCTTTCAAAAATGGTGTAATAAGCCAGATTAGTGGCAAAAACAAGCAGCAGTAAGACCAGCGATGTAGTCTGATGTGAAAAATATTTCAACAACAATTTTCGTGTTGCCAGAAGACCAATGAGTAAATACACCAGTGCTGCAACAGCAAGGGCTTTGTGATATGGAACCGAAAACCCGTCGGCCTGCCCACCAGTCATTTTTTCGTATATGTGAACCATCCCGAAGAACGGCGCATACACAAAGGACATTCCCATCGACATTTTAATAACGAAGGTTCCTTTTTCAGTTGTTCGTGGCCAGAACTGGTTGCTGTAGTCCTGGGTGGTGTCCCTGACAAATTCAAGACTCGGATCCTGATGAATGAAAGTGGCCGGGAGATATGCATAGTACGAAATCACATCCTGAAAAATCACTTTGTTGTTCCAGTTCCGCAAATAAAACCGACCTGCAATTAAAACGAGGATTATAAAAAACACAGCACCCTTCGACAACCAGCTTTTATTTTTGATCATTGGATTATTTGTGTTTAGTATCCGTATTTATCTTTCCAACGGGCTTTCAGAAAATTTCGCAAATCTACTTCCCGTGCGGTTTTTCCGGGCTCGTAGAATTTTGTGCCCTTGATTTTTTCCGGCAGGAATTCCATGTTGACAAAACTGTTATCGAAATCGTGAGCATACTGATAGTCTTTTCCGTAATTCAGTTCCTTCATCAGTTTTGTGGGTGCATTGCGCAGGTGGAGCGGCACGGGGAGATCTCCGGTTTTTCTTACATGCTCAAGCGCCGCATCAATGCCCAGATATGTTGCGTTGCTCTTGGACGATGACGCAAGATATACGGCGCATTCTGCCAGAATGATTCTCGATTCGGGCCAGCCGATTTTGTGCACCGCATCGAAACACGCATTGGCCATCAGTATTGCATTCGGATTGGCAAGGCCAATATCTTCCGAAGCCAGAATGAGCATCCGGCGGGCAATGAATTTCGGATCTTCGCCACCTTCAATCAGGCGTGCCATCCAGTACAGCGCTGCATTCGGGTCGCTGCCACGCATCGATTTTATGAAAGCGGAAATAATATCGTAATGCATTTCACCCGACTTGTCAAATCGTGCCAGATTATTCTGAATCACTCTCGCCACCTTGTCGTTGGTAATTTCTGCGGTCTTGTTTTTAAGACTGTTTTCAACTACCAGCTGCAGCGCATTGTACAGCTTTCGCGCATCGCCGCCTGAAAAACGATATAACATATCAGTTTCCTTAACGGTGATGGAGTACCCTTCGTTTTTGTAATATTGAAGAGCTTTTTCAAGAAGCGTATTGAGATGTTCTGACGAAAGCGATTCGAGTACATACACCTGGCAGCGTGAGAGCAGAGGACTGATAACCTCAAAGGAAGGATTCTCAGTGGTGGCTCCGATCAAGGTCACTGTGCCGCGTTCTACAGCAGCCAGCAGACTGTCCTGCTGCGATTTGCTGAAGCGATGGATTTCATCAATGAACAGGATGGGACTTGTTTCGTTTGCCGCTGCAGCAATCACTTCGCGCACTTCCTTCACGCCGCTGCTGATGGCACTGAGCTGATAGTATTTGCGTTGCAGTACATTAGCAATAAGCAATGCCAGTGTAGTTTTACCAACCCCTGGCGGTCCCCACAGAATCATCGAACTGATGGCATTGTTGTCAAGCATGCGCCTGATGATGCCATCGGTGCCCATAAGCTTTTCCTGTCCGACATAGTCGTCGGCGGTCAGTGGTCTCAGTATTTCTGCAAGCGGGCGCGAATCCATATTTTATATTTCCTTTTTTGTCATATTGAGCGGAGTCGAAATATGAGCAAAAATCACAATAACTACTTCTATGGCTGCATTCTTCGACTCTGCTCAGAATGGCAGCTTACACTAATCCTGCGACCTTAACGTTACTGATTATTCAGAATCTTCATAAACTCATCCATATTGGGAGTAAGAATGATTTCGGTGCGGCGGTTTTTCTGACGGGCTTCGCTGTTGTTGGCTCCGTCTATCGGAAAGTATTCTCCGCGTCCGGCCGATGTAATGCGCTTCGGATCAACACTCTTGTTGTCGAGAATGATTTTGGTCACGCTGGTGGCTCGCATCACGCTCAGATCCCAGTTGTCCTTGACTTGTCCGCTGCCTTTGTAGGCTAGATTGTCGGTATGACCTTCAACCATAATAGCAATGTCAGGATTCTCAGCCAGCACATTAGAAAGTTTCATCAGGGCGTCTTTTCCCTTCGCATTTACTGTCCAGCTGCCGGATGCAAAAAGTAGTGACTCATCGAGCGAGACATAGATTTTTCCGTCTTTTTCAACAATGGTCAACCCGTTGTTTTCAAAACCCTTGAGTGCAACCGTCAGTTTGTTGCGGAGCTCTTTCATGATGCTGTCCTTCTTGTTGATGATGGATTCGAGCTCCATGATTCTTTTTTCTTTCAGCAAGAGGTCGGCCTGCATCTGATCGAGATTCTGCTTGCGGATGTTCAGTTCGTTTTCAAGTTTCTTCAGTTCTGCTTCCTTGATGGCAAGCTGCTCCTGTGTAAGTTGAAGTTCGGTGCTTATTTTCTGTGTTTCCGATGCGTTCAGCCTGAGCAGTTCTTCGTATTTCCTGTTGAGTTCTTCATACAGTCCGTTCACTTTGTCGTATTGCGAAGTCATTTTGCGCAGCGAGATGCCGGTGATGGTAGAATCGCGCTCCAGTGCAGCAACCTGCTTGGTCATAGTGGCAATCTTTTCATTGAGTTCCGTATTGGTAGCACTCATTTTATCGAAATCAGCCCGCATGGAAGCAAGCTCTGACTCAGCTTTTTCGCGTCTTGCCTTTTCATCCTGAAGCTGCCGGGCTGGCACACAGGATACGATAAATACTGAAAGTAAAAGCGCAGAAAGCAACAATGATTTTGTTTTCATGGATACAGAATTTGAGGTAAAAGTACAAAAATATTGATTGCCGTATTTGGATCCCTGATAGTTTTATAAACAGGCGGATCTGAATAAAAAACGGCTGAATGAATTTCACTCAGCCGTTTCAGAAAAAAATCAGCAATTATGTTATGCCTCTTTCTTTACAATGTTTGGAAGTTCAAGACCGAGGCCTTTTTTGCGGTCAACCCGTTTAAGCATTATTCCGAGAATGAGTGCTGCAACCCCAAGGCCGGCAAGCATAATCAGTGGAGCTGTGTAATCATAGGATACTGCGGCCTGCTCGGGCGTAATGATTCCAGCTTCAAGATCGGCAACAACCTGTGGATTTGTGTTGTCGAGAATTTTTCCGATCAGCATCGGGAACAGCCATAAACCAATATTCTGAATCCAGAAAATAAGAGCATAAGCTGAACCAATCACTTTCTGGTCAACAAGCTTCGGAACGCTTGGCCACAACGAAGCAGGTACCAGTGAGAATGACGAACCAAGGACAAGAATGGTCAGATAGGCAATCATGACTCCGCCGATGGCATTTCCCTGGAACATCGGAAGTATGAATGCAAATGTAAGGTGGCATACAATCAGTAATATTGAACCAATCATCAGCATGGATGCTGCTTTCCCTTTATTGTCGACATATTTTCCGAGGATAGGCGTGATTCCAACAGCCAGCAACGGGAACACTGCAAAAATGGTTTCGGCCGACTGGCGCATGTAGCCCATGTAGCAGAAAACTATGAGACCAATGATTGAGATGGTCAGCATGGAATATTTCATTGTTTTTTTCGTGAAGTTGCTGGCAAAGGCTGTACCTGCAACAACAAGCATTATTAAATATTGAAGCATCGTAACATTATTCGATGCCCAGAAGGAATCTTGAGCCGGAGGTGTAAAATCGATATTACACTGCAGCATGTTGACCGCATATTTCTGGAATGGGAAAATGGCCGAGTAATAAAGTACGCAAAGCAAAGCTACGAGCCAGAATCCAAGACTTGAGAAAATCTTTCCAATATCGGATATTTTAAATGGATCATCTTTTTCTTCAGCTTCACGTGTCTGCGCATCCAGTTTTTTATCAAGGAAGAAATACACTATGAACATGATGAGGGCGATCATGAGGAGGATTACGCCGAAAGCAACCGAACGTGAGACATTCACATCTCCGCCGAGGTTTGCAAAAACCGGTGAAAAAATCATACAGGTTGCAACACCAAGACGTGCCAGAGCCATCTCTGAGCCCATAGCCAAAGCCAGTTCTCTGCCTTTGAACCATTTTACAATCCCGCGTGAAACCGTGATACCGGCCATTTCAACGCCGCAACCGAAAATCATGAAACCAACGGCTGACAGTTTTGCAGAGGCGGGCATACCGGAATAAAACGGTGCAATGCCAAGTTCATCGAAGCCAGGAACGTAATTCAGATTATTGGTGAACCATGTGTCAAGTCCGCTGCCCATGAAGGATTCGGTGACTGCATACCAGTTTATGGCAGCACCGACCAGCATGACCAATCCCGATAAAATGGCAGTGAAGCGCACACCCATTTTATCCAGAATGATACCTGCAAAGATCAGGAAGAAGATGAATACGTTCAAAAATGTTTCCGATCCCTGCATGGTGCCGAAGGCCGTCGAATCCCAGCCACGGGTGGATTGCATAAGGTCTTTGATAGGTGAAAGAATGTCCATAAAGATGTATGAACAAAACATGGCAAAAGCCAGTAATACCAATGCTGTCCACCGGATTGCCGGATTGTCTCTCAGCGTTTTTTGTGCATTTTCAACCATTGTTGTAGTTTTAATTTGAGGCGCCAAATTATTAAAAATACCAATGCAAGGATTTATTTTTTTTTGGAATGTATGAATTGTTTTCAACAGCAAAGAAGGTTTTTCTCTGCATCATTTTAAGATGAGATGTAAAATAAGTTGGATAAAATACCGGATTGATTGTCTAAAAAATCTTCACTACCAGTTTGGTTGAAAAAAATTCTTCGGTGAAAAAACCATCAATATTTGTAATGGTATATGGCATGCGAAGGTCAGTCAGTTCGTTTTCGACATCTCCGCCCTTGAGATAAATCACTTTCGGCTGATTGCCGGCCGGCTTGCGGTTCAAACGGTTGCGCACCAGCGTCATGAATTTCGGAAGCTCAGTCACTGCGCGGCTTACAACAATGTCCCATTGTCCTTTCATGTCTTCGGCGCGGGTTTGAAAAGCTTCCACGTTTTTCAATCCGATGGCCGATGCCACTTCTTTGACGACAGTAATTTTTTTTCCGATGGAATCGACAAGCGTAAAATTTGTTTCCGGAAATAAAATGGCCAGCGGAATGCCCGGAAAGCCGCCACCAGTGCCTACATCGAGAATACGCATGCCGGGTGTGAAGGTGAATGTTTTTGCAATGGCCAGCGAATGCAGCACATGATGCAGATAGAAATGCTCCATGTCCTTGCGCGAAATCACATTGATCTTACTGTTCCAGTCATTGTAAAGCGGCTCCAAATGCGCAAATTGCGACAGCTGCGTTTCGGTGAGACCGGGAAAATATTTTTTAATGAGTTCCATGGACGCTGAAAAAACTAATCAACGTCGAACAATGGAATGCGCTCAGCCCTGTAGTAATGCGCCTTGTAATAGGGGCTGCTCAGATAATCATAACGCACTCCGCCGTTGCAGGCCGAATGCAGAAAGACAATCTGTCCGTCTTTCACTTCCACCACCATTCCAACATGGCCAATACCAGTACGTCTGCGTTGTGTATTTACAAAAAACAGAATGTCTCCGGGACGGAGCGTACTGTCAGGAACAACGCGGCCGGAGCCGGCCATACCGTAAGAGCTGGGAGAAAGTGTTACACCAAGATGCGAAAACATGGTGCTGACGTATCCGCTGCAATCGAAGCCTGCGCGCGATTTTCCGCCATAACGGTACGGGCAGCCGACAAAAGTTTTGGAATAGGT
>CAZJOL010000018.1:20096-21546 GCA_964547605.1 uncultured Bacteroidaceae bacterium
TTACCCCGCTGTGCGCTTTTCGACGGAGTTACCCTGTTGTCGACACTTCGACGGAGTTTTTCCTGCTGTCGACTCTTCGACTCCGCTCAGAGTGACAGTAGCAGGGCTCAGAGTGACAGCAGGCGGGAGTCAGAGTGTCAGCGGCGGGGCTAAAATGTCGGGAATAGCGCATGTCATTGGAATTCTTACTTTTGCAAAAAATCCCACCGATGAAAAAGTTTTTTCTGTTGTCATTTGTTTTTCTTTCATCCGTTTCTTTTGCACAGGTGATTCATCCGCCCATTGGCACCATATCTAATCCTGATGGAGCCGAAGTGGAGCTGACGCTGATATCGCGCATCCACAGCCACACGCCGAAGGTGACCGATAATATGGAGCGCTATGAGAAAGATATTATTTCTCCGAAATCGGCTGTATTTCTTGAAGAGAAAAACAAATTCTACATCAACAGTCTCGAAGGATTCATGACGGTGGTTTTCGATCTCAAAACATTCACAAAGATCAAAAGCATTCATCACGATTTTGCTAAAAAAGACGCGAAATTGTTTAAAGAAACAACGGTGCTGGGATATAATTTTCTTACCCCGCGCGAAGAGCCGAATACCTTTAAAGGTAAACCGGTGGAGTGTTGCCTTTCGAACAATAAAAAATATCTGTGGGTCACCTATTATCGCCGCAGCTACGATCCCAATGCCATGGAACCATCTGCTGTAGCCATTATCGATACAGACAAGGATGAAATTGTCCGTGTCATGCCAACTGGCCCGCTGCCCAAAATGATTGCTGCTTCACCCGACGGAAAATATGTTGCAGTGACTCACTGGGGCGACAATACAGTCGGTATTATTGATGTGTCATCGGGCGATGTGAACAAATTCAAATATGTAAAACATCTGGTGGTTGATTATCAGCAGAAATTTTCAGCCGGTCAGAATCAGGGCGGCATTGACCGCGACACGCAGTGCGGGCTGTGTTTACGCGGAACTGCATTTACTTCGGATAGCAAATATTTGCTGGTAGGCCGCATGGGCGGAGGCGGAATTTCTGTTTTCGACATGAGCGATTTCAGCTTCAAAAGCACGGTGTATGGCATGCGTACCAATGTCCGACATCTGATTGTCACAAAGAATTATTTGTATCTGAGCAGCAATAAAAGCGGATATGTGCAGAAATGTTCCATAGCCGATTTCATTGCGTTTGCCATCAACCCTGACAACAAAGGAAAGAATTTCACTGAATGGCAGGAGTGTTTTGCGGGTGCCGGTGCGCGCACCATCGAAGTGAGCGACGATGAAAAATATATTTTTGCTGCCTGCAACAATGCGAGTGCGGTGGTCATCATCCGCGCAAAGGATATGGTGAAGATTGGTGAAGTCAAAGCTGATTCATTCCCGGTAGGACTTGCCTTGCGCAAAAACAATTATCTGCTCATTTCCACATCGCAGGCGCA
>CAZJOL010000019.1:0-21100 GCA_964547605.1 uncultured Bacteroidaceae bacterium
GTGTGAAAGAATAAAACGTAACTACTGTTCCATGAAATTCTCCAAAAATTACACTTTACAGCAGATGGTCGACATCATCGGGGCGAAAACCGTTCAGATGAAAGGTGCACCCGATTTTGCCGTAACCGGACTGAATGAAATTCACAGCGTGGAACCCGGCGATCTGACTTTTGTTGATCATCCGAAGTATTATACAAAAGCATTGGAATCAGCCGCAACCACAGTAATTATTAATAAAGCCGATGTTGATGTCCCTGCCGGAAAAGCGCTGATTATTTCTGATGATCCTTTCCGCGATTATGTGAAGCTTGCCAAACATTTCAAACCATTTATCCCGTCGCAGTCTTCCATCAGCCCAAGCGCTGAAATTGGTGAAGGAACCATTGTTGAACCGCTTGTTTTTATCGGTCACAATGTAAAAATCGGACGCAACTGCATCATTATGGCCAACGCCACCATTCATGCCGATACGGTTATCGGTGACAATGTTATTATCAACAGCGGCACTGTAATCGGTGGTGAAGCATTCTATTTCAAACGCAGACCGGCTTTTTACGATAAACTCGAAGGTTGTGGCCGCGTTGTCATCGAAGACAATGTCGAAATCGGCTCCTGCTGCACCGTTGACCGCGGTGTTTCGGGCGACACCACCATCGGATGGGGAACCAAACTCGACAATCATATTCAGGTTGGACACGACACTATTATAGGCCGCAATTGCCTTATTTCTTCTCAGGTCGGAATTGCCGGCGTGGTGAAACTCGAGGATGATGTTATCCTTTGGGGACAGGTTGGTGTTCAGAAAGACCTCGTTATTGGCAAAGGTGCGGTGGTGCTTGGACAATCAGGTGTTGCCAAATCCATTGAAGGTGGCAAAACCTACTTTGGCAGCCCGGTGCGCGATGCTGTTGACAAAATGAAGGAGCTGGCACTTATCAAGCGTTTGCCCGAAGTTTTTGAGAAGCTTAAATAACAATAAAGTAACTGACCCGGAGAAATCCGGGTTTTTTTTGCCCGACAGCATTAATCTGAAATTTCTCCAGATGTTGTTTCCTTTTCTCTGGTCTTATCATCAATCGCAAGTCCGTTAGCCACAATGACGGCAACAAAGCCCCATACGGGGATGGCGATTTTATCCGAATCGAGAAAATTGTTGAGAAAAGCATGCGTGAAATAGGTTACAAGACCCAACAAAAGTCCCAGTACAAAACGGGCTTTGCTCCGGTCAATCCTGCGCAGTCTTGAATAGGTGTGAAACCCGTAGAAAAAAATCGAAAACACCAGAAAACCAACACTCAGCATTCCCGGAATTCCAGTTTCAGCCATGGCTCCAAGAAACTCAGAGTGCGCATTTCCAAGCGTTCCTGCATTAGTACTGATTACTGTTTTTTCGTACGAAAACTGATAAGGCGCATACAGGAACTGATAGGTGCCTGGCCCGGTGCCGTATACCGGATAATCGGCCGTCATTCTGAATGCGCAGTTCCAGCGGTTCATGCGCTCAAGGTTACTGGCATCGGTCGAAATGTTGCTGATGGATTCAATGTTTTCTACAATGTCTTCAGAACTGTCCTGCTTGTTTTTTTCGAGCCGGTGCATAATCTGGGTCTGAAAAAACAATCCGCCCAGCAGTAATATCAGAAATCCAACAATAATGACCTTGAACTTGATGCGGAACAACACAATAACACCAATACCGATTGCAATGGCAAATCCAACCCAGGCCGCACGGCTGTAGGAAAACAGCAACGCCAGTATCAAAACAACAATGGATGCCATCAGAAAAAACTTCTGCGTGAAATTGTATTTCTTGTCAGTGAAAAGAAAAAACATGACAGGAATAAACAGCGCTATTGCAGAGCCATAAATGGCGTGATCCTTATAAAACGGCTGCATTACCCAGTGGCTTTCATCATCGCCGAAATTGTAGCCGGCGTGACGCACTAGCGTGTATATTGCAACAAATGTGAGTGCAATAAACTGCACTATTATAAAATTCCGTTGTGTTGATTCTTTGAGAAAAAATAACCGTGTACCAAAAAAATACATCGGGACAATGAGCCACAGATGAGACACAAAAAATTTCCACGAAACCAGTGGCATCTGGCTTGTGAAGCTGCTGAAGGCAAGCCACACAAAATAAATCAGAAATGCTATGGTGATGGGATTGCGCAGAAACGCCTTCCATTTGTTCAGCTCGTAAAGCGATTTCAACAAGAAAATCAAAAGCAGTCCGGCCATCAGTGGTTCAGTAGGCAAACTCACCGCCAGCCGCGCATCCCAGTCGCTCAGGTTGATGGCAAGCGGCGATGTAAATGCAATGATAAGAAAAATCGTTTCGACTGAGAAAAAATAAAGGTAAACCAGACCAAGAAAAACAGGGAGCAATGAAAGATAATAGTTTTCCTTCAGTACGATTGCTGCAAGGTTGACCAACAGGAAACTCAATGACAGAGCCAAAACCCATCGTTCGGTTTTCGAAGAAAAAAATGATTTTACTGAGCCCGTGTTCATTGAAATCTGATTATTCAATTGCCGAAAGCAATTTGAATTTTTTGAAGTTTTCGTACAGAATGATCAAAATGATTGAGGTGAGCAATGTTGCAAAAGTGGAGATTACAACTATGAGCCAGCGAACGGGATATGATTTTTTCTCAGCCTTGAATGCATAATCCACAACAAATTTCTGTGGAAGCGAGGACTCGGCATCAACCTTGGCTTCTTCATATTTTCCCTTCAGATCACTCAGCTGTTTTTTGTCGTGTTCCAGACCATCACGCAGCGAAACGTAGGCCGAACCGTATTTTGCAAGTGTGTCAAGTCTTTCCTGAATCTGATTGACGGCACGTTGATTTCCGCTTCCGATTTCACGGGCGAGACCTTCGTAGAGTCGCTCTGCCTGCGATTCGTAATCCTGAACACCTTTGCTGCGGAGGATGGAAAGAGAATCTTCTTTCTTTTTAATATCTTCCTGCACTTCAAGATAAGCGCCTTCAACAATCTTGAATCCTTCGAGCGAACGCTGTTTCTGCAGATTGTTTTTCACGGTATCATACAGGTTGGCAATTTCGTTGGCAATGTCGGCCGCCATTTGCGGATCTTTATCGGTGACCTTGATTTCAACAGCCATGTATTCGGTCCTGTTAAAGGAAATGTTTTCATTATAGGTCTCGTACAGACGGGTGTTCCTGTATTTTGATTCCGGGTTGATGTCATAATGCTCCAGCAGATTGAACTTCTGAATAATGCGCTGGCGGATTTCGTTTGAATTGAGAATCTGAAGCATCTGCTCGGCGTCTTCGTCTTCACCAAACGCCATGATGTCTTCCTTTACTCCGTACTGACTTGATATCAGCGCTTTCGAAACCGCATTGGTGGAGGTTGGAAAAATGACAACTGTTGACACATATTTGTTTTTGATCAACAATGATATTCCGGCTGAAATTATGGCTGCCGCAACACAGATGATGATGAGCAGTTTTCGCCATTTGAAAAGAAAAAACAAAAAGTTTGTGTTTTCAAATGTCAGTTCTTTCGGGGTGGTGCTTTCTTTCATGGTGCTGAAAATTGACGATGCAAAGGTAATGTTTCGCTGTTTATTTTGCGGGGTTTATTTCTTAAGACGAACAATGATGTTGGCGCAAGGGAAAAGACGCGACAGGAACGATGCCTCGTAGAATGTGCGCATTCGCTGGCTGCAGTTGATTATCGGCTCAACAAGAAAATTAATGAAAAACACCCAGCTTTTCGAAAAGGCAATCTTTCGGTAAACGGTTTTTTCAAAATGAAACGGGAAATAGTATGACCTTTCGAACGGCGCATGCTGTGTAAAGAAATCAAAGGTCTGAATGGAAAACATTTTTTTATGCGTGGGATCAATGAAGTTGAACCGCGAGCTGAAATGAGGCACACGAATTTCAACAATACCGCCCGGTTTCAATATGCGGTGCAGCTCCTCAAGCAGCGGTATGTATTCGATGTGTTCAAAAACATCCTGACAAAGAATATAATCCATGCTTCCGTTTTCGAACGGCAATGGCAGTTTGTTGATGTCGTGCACCACATCAACGCCCTCAATGGGCGATATGTCAAGATTTATCCATCCTTCGCGGATGTCGTGGCCGCAGCCCAGATTCAGTCTTTTCTCCATGTAAGAAGGTCGCTAATGGTGAGTTTGTTCCTTCGGAACAACAGTAACGTGTTAACCAGCAGAAATAGTATCCACATGGCTGCAATAATTATGATTCCGGCTCCGGGCCTCATTTTCAGAATGTCGGTAATCCAGGCAACAGGATAAACCGCCAGTGCAAATACCGTCAGCAACACAACGGTCCTTTTTAGCCCGGATGGTTTTACCAGCATGAACGAAAGCACAATCTGCGAAATGGCAACCAGCGATTGGGTGATCAGGGCCGACCATGCGGCTCCGCGTTCGAGGAACTGAGGTATCAGAACCAGATTCAGCCCGATGTTTAGTATCACTCCGCAAAGGGCAATGATGTTCAGCTTTTTCATGCTGCCCCAGGCCGTGAGCAATGTTCCGAAAATATATACCGACGAGACCGGAATGAAAGTGAACATGAGAATCTGCAACACCCTGGCCGATTCGGTCACATGCTCCTTGTAGAGCCAGTTCATGATCAGGTCGGCATTGAACAGCGAAACAGCCGATACCATCATGGCGGAACTAAGCAGCAAAATGGCCGATAGTTGCAGAAATGGCCCTACATCCTGTTTTTTGGACATCAGGCGGCTGAAAAACGGAAGCAGAATGACGGAAAACAAATAGGAAAACATGCCGAATGCATCGAGGATACGATAGGCCGAAGCATAGATTCCTGCATGCATGGAGCCCTGTGGCAGCAGCCGTTCAATCATGACGGAATCGACGCGGTAATAGAACAGCATGAGAAATGTCAGTACTGCGAAAGGCAGACTCTGCCTGAACAATACGATGTTCAGCCTGTGGTTCCATTTAATTTTGGACAGCTTTATCTTCCGCAGAACTATAAATAAAGCAATCAGAAAAGTGATGAAGTAGGATAGTGTCTGAAACGATGCAAAATAAAAAATGTTGATGCTGACATCAAAAACGTTTCCCCACAGCAGCACGGAGAAGAAAACAATCATCAGCAGACGGTCGAGTACCGACAAAAGACTGTCGGTTTTGAACATCTGCATGCCTGAAATATTGGAGCGGAGGAACAGGATGAACGAAGAAAGAATCTGGTTTATCCCAAGCCATATCAGCAATTTGAAATGCAGGGTGTCGTACCCGATGATGAATGCGGCAATGAATGAGATGAGCGCATAAAGCAGAGCCAGCGCCGATTTCATGCCGAGAATGCTGCCGGTATATTTTCCTGCCATGTGTTCATGCTGAGCCACACTGCGGTTGTTGAAGCCGGTGAGGCCAAAGTCGAGCATAAAACCGAACAGGAATGAAAAATTCATCACAGCGAAATACAGCCCGTAATCGGCCGCCCCGACCACATTCTGGACGGTGCGGTCGATGCCGAAAATCCAGAAGGGTTTCACCAGCAGATTGATGCCGATGAGGAAAAACAGATTTATGATGAATTTTTTCTGCATTAGGGAAAGTGACGAAAAATGCGCAAATTTGCAGCTAAATTAATCAAAATGAATCTTACGGAGCGAAAACCGGTCATTGCCATCAACACCCGCCACTGGATTGCGGGTGGAATGGAGGGTATCGGGCGCTTCGAAATGAACATTGCGACTGAGCTGAGCCGTCTTCATCCCGAAGCTGAATTCCACTGGTTTTTCGACCGCCGGCCAAAGCTTGACATGGCTGTGCCTGAAAACGTGAAAATTCATGTTTTATTTCCTCCCGCGCGAACGCCCGGATTGATAAGGATATGGAATGACTTTCAGGTTCCCCGGATGCTGAAAAAGATCGGAGCAGATGTTTACCTGTCGCCTGATAACCAGAATTCGCTCAGGACCTCTTGTGCAACGGTGCCGGTAATTCATGACATTAATTTTGAGCATTATCCCTTTGATCTTCCTCTGAAATACAGTCGTTTCTATAGAAAATACACACCGCTTTTCATCGAAAAAGCTGCGCATTTGGTCACGGTGTCAGAGTTCAGCAAACAAGATATTATTGATCAGTACGGAACTTCCGCTGAAAAAATTTCCGTGGTGTATAATGGTGTTGCAGACCATTTCGGACCGCTCAATTCGCAGGTGATTTCTGATACGCGATTCCGCTACAGCAAAGGGAAACCATTTTTCTTTGTCCTCGGATCGATACATCCGCGAAAAAATCTGGTCAAGACAATCGAGGCATATACGGTTTTCCGTGATCAGACAAAATGTGATTATCCGCTGGTTGTTAGTGGAAGGGAGCTTTTTGTCAATAAAAATCTTGGAAATATTATCAGCAATAATCCTTACAGAAAAGACATTGTTTTTACAGGATATTTAAACAACAGCGCACTGGGTGAAACGCTGGGATCGGCATTCGCGCTGCTCTACATGTCGGTTTTTGAGGGTTTTGGTGTTCCTGTGATTGAAGCATTTGCCTCCAATGTTCCGGTTATTGCCTCCGATGTTTCGTCTATTCCGGAAGTGGCTGGCAATGCAGCATTGCTTGCAAATCCGCACGACACGGCCTCAATCGTTGCAGCCATGAGGCTGCTTGTTGAAAATGATTCTTTGAGAACAGATCTTTGCGAAAAAGGAATGCAGCGGGCTGTATTATTCAGCTGGCAGGCAAGCGCACAAAAAATGTGGCGGATAATTGATGGTGTGTTGGAGAACCCTGCTTTTAAGGGTGGGCGATGAAATAATACTCTGTTTGACTTTCGTACAATTTTTGAAAATCAACTGCGCTGAGCGCACCTTTGCCGGTAACAAAAGATTTGAGTGTCGATATTTTCAATCCTGCTTCAACACACAGAAGCTGAAACATTTTTTCGGGTGTGCTATCGTAATAATTACTGGCACCCATTCCGAATTCAAAAATGACATATGGCTTTTCGGCCTTGAGTGTATTGATGGAGCCCTGCAAAACGTTTAATTCGGCACCTTCAACATCAATTTTTATCAGATTCACTTTCTGGCCTGCAATCAGGTCATCGAGTTTTTTTACTTCCACAGAAATGACCTCAATATCGGGGTCTACTGTGTATTCCCGCTTTCTGAGACCGCTGTAGGCCGGTGCGTTTTTTACATACTGAAAGTCTGCGGTGCCGTTTTTGTCAGATAATGCATACGGAAGAATGACAGCTTTGCTTTTGTATTTTTCAATCAGTGCATTATAAAAAACCGGTATTGGTTCAAACGCAGTATGCTTGCCTTCAGGCGCAAGCTCAAGCATGACATCGAGGATTTCACCTTTGTGACATCCAATATCAATGCAGTTTGAATTATGCTGTATAACACGGCGCATGATGGTTTCTGTCATGCGATCGTACCTCATATTTTGGGTGATATCGAGATGCAGTATTCTGAAAACACTGCGAACAAAGCTTTTAATGTGACTCAAGGCGTTGAAACAGATTTCGGCAAAAGTACAAAAAATACTGCGTAGGGCTACATCATTTTCAACAGCTCCGTAACAACTTTTGCAGCTCCTTCGTAAATCTCCGAAATCCGGGTGCCAAGCATATAGCAGGGCGTGGTGACCAGTTTGTTCTTTTCATCAATCACAATTCCGGTGGCGTTTGTGCTGCTGTGGTGAGCGCTCATTTTTTCAATATGCGCTGCGGTATCTTTGTCATTACCTATGGTCACATTGCAGCCGCCAATCACTTTTGCAAGCAGCACTGGCGCAATACATAAAGCCCCGATGGGTTTGCCAGCAGCATGCATCGATTTTATTGCTTTCTCAACAGCTGGATTAACGCTCATTTCTATTCCTTTGAATGCATAATTACTCAGATTTTTGACAGCGCCAGATCCGCCCGGAAACAGCAGTGCATCGAATTCTGCCGGGTTGAAATCTTTCAGGTTTCTGATTTTCCCACGTGCAATGCGGGCCGATTCAACAAGCACATTGCGGGTTTCTTCGCCAGGTTTTCCGGTCAGATGATTGATCACATGATGCTGATCAATATCGGGAGCAAACAGCTCATATTGAGCTCCGGCCTGATCTGCAGCCAGCATGCTCATGGTGGCTTCGTGAATTTCGGTGCCGTCATACACTCCGCAACCCGATAAAACTATGGCTATTTTGTTTTTCATTTTGCTTTGTAATGGAAGGTGTAACAAATTCCGCCATCGGTCTGTTCAAACCAGAACTCCTTCGAGGTCAACCGAAGAATTGTGAAGTCTTCGTCAATATAGTAGTATGTTTGATAAATCAACAACCTGTATTCATAATGGAACAGTGTTTCATCTTCCTCAAGCGACCATTTCCCGTTGTATGATGATTGTGTCGACCCAACAATATAAGTCAGCTTGAAATCCCCGTTTTCGCTCAACTCCATTGTTGATCCTTTTTCGTAAGATTCAAGTTCCTGCTGTACTCCGTTTTCGTATGCTTTTTCAATTTCCCAAAGCCCTGTGATTTTTTTCTCAACCGGTCTGAATGACAGTAAAGGATCATCCTCATATGTACCACACGAAGTTATAGAAACAGTAAGAAATAAAATAATCAGGTTTATAAGTTTTTTCATTTTTGTTTTATAAAAAAACCTGCCCGTGGCGGGCAGGTTTAAAATCATACAGAAAACCTTATTTGGTCACATAGTGAATTTCTGATGTTTCAGTGCCATCAACCTGCTCGAGCCAGAGTTCTCCTGATTTCAGTCTGAGAATGTCGGTTGTGTCTTTTGATGTGGTTGAACCAAATGTGTAAGAAGAAATAATCTGGGTTTTGTCATCTGAAAATTCCCATGTTCCTTCGAAAGACATGGATGATGTTCCGGAAACCCATGTAATGGTCAGTCCACCGTCCTTTTTGTATTCAATGTAGTCGTCTTTATCATCATCGGTCAGTGTTTGTTCTGCGCCATTGATGAACATAGCTTCCATTTTCCAGATGTTAACCAGACGTGATGTTTTTGAAGCAAGGCTGATCTTCGGACCTTCTTCGTACTTGCCGCATGATACAGCAACAAATGCAATGGCTATAACAGCCACCAGAATTTTTGACATTGATTTCATAAGTTTGTTTTTGGTTTAGGTTTTATCTTAACCAGGTCACCCCGGCGTTATTTACTTGGAGATGTAATGATACTCGAATGTATTGCTTCCTTCAACCTGTTCAAGCCAGAGCTCGTCGGAGGTCAGTCGCAGAATGGTATATTCTTCATCCGAAGTTAAAGGAATTCCGAGTATTGAACCAGAATAGGTAAGTCTCAGATTTGCCTTGTCAGCGGTGAATTCCCATGTTCCGGTAAAGGTAGAAGTGAGCCCGCTTGTTATATATGTGAAGCTGAGTACACCATCTTTTTTAACCTCATAATAATCGTCTTTTTCATCAGCTGTAACTGTTTGAGTGGCGCCGTTCTTGTAAATTTCGTCAATCTTCCAGGTGTTGATTAAACGGGCATTTTTCGATGCCAGACTGAATTTCGGACCTTCTTCATACTTGCCGCATGACACTGCAACAAATGCAATCAAGACTATAAGAGCTGTGATTTTCGACATTGATTTCATATTGATTTCGGTTTTGAGATAGCAAATATAAATAATATTTTTAATATCTGTTAAAAACCATTTTTTCCTTGTTATATTATCGATGTAAGGGATTAAAACATATGTGAATAATTATATATATTGCTGGCGTATTTATAATGATGATGCAATTTGTTTTTCAAAAAACTTCAAATGCAAACCGCACAATGGTTGCCGTAACAACGAGAAGAAAGAAAATCCGTATGAAGCGGTTGCCTTTCAGCAGTGCCAGCTTCGATCCCAGATATGCTCCGACCATGTTGCAGATGGCCATCGGAATGGCCAATCGGTATATGATGTTGTTGGTAGATGCAAACAAGGCAATGGCGCTCAGATTGGTGGCCAGATTCAGCATCTTGGCATTGGCACTGGCCGCAATGAAATCGAACCCCATGAAGAAAATGAAACACAATATAAAAAACGATCCGGTGCCTGGACCAATCATGCCATCGTAAAACCCAATGATGAAGCCGAAAAGAACACCGGCCACGATTTGTTTTTTCAATTCAACATCTTTTGTTTTTACCGATCCGAAATCTTTTTTCAGAAAAGTATATACAGCTACTATCACCAATAATGCAAGAATGACCGGCTTGATAAAATCGTCTTCGATGATGGTGATGCACCACGCTCCCAGAGCCGATCCCGCAAAGGCGGCCGGAACAAGAAACAGAAAAAGTTTCGGATTGATGGTGGCTTTTTTCGAAAACTGATACGTTGCCAACGCTGTCCCGGAGAAGGATGGAATCTTGGTGGTGCCCAGCAATGTGGCTACAGGATATTGCGGAAACAAAAACAGAATCGCCGGTGTCTGTATCAGACCACCACCTCCGGCTATCGAATCAATGAAGCCGGCAAAAAACGAAACAACGCAAATGATGATTAATTGTATTTCCACATCAAGGCTTATTAGTGTATAATGCTGACTTATTATCGGTGAGCAGTGATTGGTGAGCAGTGAATTCATCTATTTGTCACCCAATGCTTGATGTATCCCGCTCACAGTCGCGGAAACAGAAAGATTTTAAGTTGACAACGGCATCGGGTTGAGTATGGGCAATGTCACTACTCACCGCTCACTATTCACTGCTATTTATGCACTTTTCTCACAAACTCGTCCACTTCTTTCACGCCGCCCTGAAATACCAGATACCCGTTGTAAGGCTCGCGTTCGGTGATTTCATCGTTGACGGGTGTAAGCATCAGACGTTTCACTTCTTCGGGATCGTCGGTTTGACCAAGCACCCAGCCCAGTTTGATGTAGGCGGTTTCAGGCAGCATGTTGGCTGCAGGAACGATGCCTTTGGCCATCAGGTCGCGGCCGGTGTCATACACAAACATGTGGCAATATCCGTACAGCGTCTGCACTGCCATGAACATGTGAACACCTTTTGCGTGTGCGCGCTCAATGGCCGGATACAGCGGCTTGTTTATGTGCCCGAGGCCGGTGCCTGCAATGATGATTCCGCGGTAGCCATTGTCAACCAGACTGTCGATAATGTCGGGCATCATGTTCGGATAATAATACACGATGGCGACTTTCTCTTCGAAATAGGGATAGATATTGACTTTGCGGTCCTTGCGGCGCGGATTGTAATTCTGTTTGATGGGGACAACACCTTTGCGTGTAATGGTGGCAAGCGGAACATCGCCCAGGGTGCGGAATGTGGAGCGGTATGACGAGTGCATTTTTCGTACACGTGTACCGCGATGCAGGAATCCGTATTCATCTGAGGTTGGTCCGAACATACAAACCATTACTTCTGCCACATCGCCGTGACCTGCAGCAGTCATTGCATGCATCAGGTTCAGTGCGGCATCGGAGCTCGGGCGGTCCGAAGAGCGCTGTGAGCCTACGAGTACGATGGGTACCGGTGAATTCTGAACCATGAAAGTCAGAGCTGCTGCGGTATGCGAAAGGGTATCGGTTCCGTGTCCGATCACAATTCCATCGATCCCTTTTTCAATTTCTTCGCCGATGGCGATGGCCAGTTTTTTATATTGCTCAGGCCCCATGTTTTCGCTGAAAACCGCAAAGAGCTTATCTGTCGTGAGGTTGCAGATGTCGGCCAGTTCGGGGACAGCACCATACAATTCACCCGGAGTGAATGCCGGAATCACAGCTCCGGTGCGGTAATCGAGACGCGAAGCAATGGTGCCGCCTGTGCCAAGCAGTTTAACATTGGGCAGACCTTTGGTAACCGGAAATTGTTTTTCAGGAATTTTATAATTGGCTTTTTTGTAGCCGGTTTCCTTCATGTTCAATATGGTGGAGGTGTCAACACCCACGTTGTAACCGGTGATAATTTTCAGCACGATGTGTTTGTCATCATCGTTTTCGGCGCGTGGCAGCACGGTGCCCTGAAAGTTACCGCGGGTGGTTTCAACTTCGGCCTGACCCCATACGCGGACCTGATATTTCTTCAGCAGTTCGAGCGCATGGCCCTTATATCCCTGGAAAAAATCTTCGCTCATTATTTTGAAATTTTCTGTTTAACGATTTTATGTAATTCGGTCAGACTCATGTTGCCGCGGGCAATGCGCTGTAACTCACCCATGATCCAGTTGATGCGGTTTTCAGGTGTGTCGGTATGACATACCGTTCCAAATTTTTCATTCAGGAAATTGATTTTTTCCGTGATTTCATCAGCTTTCAACAATTTGAAATTCAAACTGGTCAGCACTGAATCGAAATCCATTTTCGGATATTGATAAACCACAGGCAGCATATTGTATGCATATTTCAGATCCATATGATTTTTCTTCAGATACTGAATCATGCTTTCAATGTTGCTGATGCTGAATCCCGGACCTTTTTCAAAATGTCCTTCCACCCATTTCAGACGATGTCCGATGAAATTTCCAACCCATTTCGGATCGGTGTCGGTATTCTTGCTGATGGCATCAATGGCCGGATACAGGTTGTTGGTGAAAAGGTAATAATACGTGCTTTCGGCTACGCCCCATTTCTTCAGCTGATTGTAACGTTCACTGACTTCGTTCGGCAATCCTTTGCGGAGTTCTTCGATATGCTGGTCTGTAAGTGGAATCGGAGCACTGTCGGTATCAGGATACATGCGGTCGGCGCCAGGAAGCACGCGTTCGAAAATGGTAGAGCCGTCTTCGAAGCTTTTTCTGGTTTCATTCGGAATGCCTTCAAATGCCATCCGGCAGCGTTCTTCAATGACTTCCAGTGCTGTTTTTATATCTGCTTCCGGTCCCCAGAAAACAATCTGTGCATCATCGTCTTTTGCATTCAGCATCGGAGCAATGATTTCGAGATCCAACGGAGTAATGATCGGTTTGAATTGCTCGGTATGAAGCATGTTTGGTTTTTCAAGACAAGCAATTACTTTAAGGCGATCCGAAATTTCGTTGGCGAACATTTTTGTTGGCTGTGTGAAATGACTCAGAATGCCACGGAAGCCCGGGAGATTGACGGCCACGATTTTGTGTCCCGCATCACGTGCGACTTTCAATGGCTCGTATGTTATCTGGAACATGTCATAATCCAGAAATTCATGACGCATACTCCAGTTCGAAGCTGATCCGAATTTCTTCAGCAGTTTATCACGCACTTTCAGCAGCGCCCACTGACGGAAACATTCGACATGGGTTAATTCGGGAATCCATTTAGTGTGGCTTACGCCTTTGATTTCGATGCGGGTTCCGCCTTTGCAGCTTACGTTGACGTCTTCGCGGCCGGCGCCGATACCTGTGCGGACCAGTCCTGTACTGCGATTCAGAAAACGAATGTAATCACAGACTTCTTTCACTTCATCCGGATTTTTCATGTCGGGATAAGTGACAGTCTCAATCAACGGCATTCCAAGGCGGTCTGTTTTATACACGCGGGTATGACCGATATCGCTGATTTCGCGGCAGCTGTCCTCTTCAATGCTGAGCTGAATCAGACGGATTTTCTTGTCTTTCATCGGAAGCTCTCCTTCGACACCAATGATGGCAGTGCGCTGAAAGCCGGTTGGGATGCTGCCGTCGAGATACTGCTTGCGTGTGATGTGAACCTCACCCACAATGTTCAGTTTCGACAGAAGGGAAATTTTTATGGCAATATCCAATGCCTGACGATTGATGGGAAACGGCGGAGTGTCGTCCACTTCATACGTGCAGGTGGTTTCGTTTTTTACACGATACACAATTTCCTTGCGGGTTTTGAATTCCATCAGTGCGGTGCCGTCGTATTCACCAAGCTCGCTGAGCGTTGGGCGCATGTGACGGATCACTTCTGCATCGTAGATGTAGCTGGGATTGAATTTGCCGGCCGGACAATTACAGAAGAGCTTTTTTTCTGTCAGCAATTGCTGATGCACTTCAAGTCCCGACATAAATCCGATGGAGTCGTAAGTGGCTTGTGTGGCTTCGCGGCGCGGAACATACCCGACTTCCTTTTTGGTATTCTCGTAATTGGCACGAGCATCGAAATCAGTTCTCATGTGATGGATACTGTTTTTATTCTGAATTATTTGTCAAAAGTAAAATAAATCAGAAACAAACAGCAATAAATCGCCGGAAATTTTCAAACATTGGTTAAAAACCCCTTATGAATATTGAACACCGAACAAGGAAGTGTGAATTTCGAAGTAAATACCAAATTCTGAATATTGAACACCGAACAATCCGTACATCCTTACGGATCAAGAGGAAGTGTGAATTTCGAAGTAAATTCCAAATTCTGAATATCGAATACGAAACAAGGAAGCGTAAATTTCGAAGTAAATAGTTCGAAATTCGTTCTTGCCTTCTTCCTTCCTTGTTCCTTGTTCAGAGTTCAGTGTTCGATGTTCACTTGACCATTCCGCCGCATATGGCTTCATCGCATGGATTCACCATCAACAGCGTTCCATCGGCGTTTTCGGCATACAGTATCATTCCGTTCGATTCAACGCCTTTGATGTCGCGCTTTCCGAGATTGGCCACCACAACCACTTTCTTTCCGATCAACTGCTCCGGTGTAAAATATTCTGCTACACCCGAAACAATGGTGCGTGTTTCAAAACCAAGATCAACACTCAGTTTCATGAGCTTTTTGGTTTTGGCAACTTTTTCCGCTTCCAGGATTTTTCCGACACGCAAATCGAGTTTAGAGAAGTCATCAAAACTCACATCGGATTTCACCGGCTCAAAACTTACATTGGCTGCTTTGTTGGCAATCTTCGATGCTTCCAGCTTGTCGAGCTGTTTCTGAATGTCGGTATCTTCAATTTTTTCAAACAGGATTTCCGCCTGATTCAATTGCAATCCTTCATTCAGCATGGGTTTGCCAATATTGTTCCATGACGTTTCATTCATGTTCAGCATGGCTTTCAGTTTTGTAGCAGTGAATGGCAGGAATATTTCCGAAAGTACAGCCATGTTGGCCGAAATCTGCAAAACGTTATTCAGAATACCTTTTACAGCTTCCGGATTTTCTTTATACACTTTCCAGGGCTCTTTATCAGTGAGATATTTATTGCCAAGACGTGCAATATCCATGAAGAAACCGAGCGCTTCACGGAAACGGAAATGTTCGAGACTTCCGGTGATTTTTTCTTTCAGCGCCGACACTTCTTTCATTATGTCATCGAGTTCTGCACCTTGTGTTGAAGCAGGTACACGGCCTTCGAAATATTTGTGTGTAAGCACCATGGCGCGGTTGACAAAATTGCCAAAAATGGCTGCCAGCTCGTTGTTGTTGCGTGCCTGAAAATCCTTCCAGGTGAAATCATTGTCTTTGGTCTCTGGTGCATTGGCGGTGAGTACGTAGCGCAATACATCCTGCTTT
The DNA here is from genome assembly GCA_964547605.1 of uncultured Bacteroidaceae bacterium. GTDB lineage: Bacteria > Bacteroidota > Bacteroidia > Bacteroidales > DTU049 > GWF2-43-63. Next base: position 15,431 of record CAZJOL010000019.1, read on the forward strand.
CCGGGAAAATCTTCGAGGTATTCATGAAGCCACACCGCCCAGTTGCGCGAGGTGCTGATTTTGTCACCTTCGAGATTCAGGAATTCATTGGCGGGTACATTTTCCGGAAGAATATAGCTGCCTTCGGCATGAAGCATGGCTGGGAAAATGATGCAATGAAAAACAATATTGTCTTTTCCGATGAAGTGTATCAGGCGTGAATCATCGCTTTTCCAGTATTCTTCCCAGCTGCGGCCGGTCTGCTGCGACCAGTCGCGCGAAGCGGAAATATATCCGATAGGCGCATCAAACCACACGTACAGAACTTTTCCTTCGGAATCTGCCAGCGGAACTTTTACGCCCCAGTCCAGATCGCGGGTGACGGCACGTGGCTGCAATCCCTGATCAATCCAGCTTTTGCACTGACCATACACATTGGTCTTCCATTCCTTATGTCCTTCCAGAATCCACTCGCGGAGCCAGTTTTCGTACTGATCGAGCGGCAGGAACCAATGCGATGTTTTGCGTTTTACGGGTGCACTGCCTGACAGCGTTGATTTCGGATCAATCAGGTCCGTGGCGTTGAGCGATGTTCCGCATTTTTCGCACTGATCGCCATAGGCACGTTCGTTGCCGCAATGCGGGCAGGTGCCTGTGATGTAGCGGTCGGCCAGAAATTGTTTTGCTTCTTCATCGTAATACTGCTCCGATTCCATCTGTGTGAGTTTGCCCTCTGCATGCAGCTTTGAGAAGAATGCAGATGCTGTTTCGTGATGAACCGGAAGACTGGTGCGCGAATACACATCGAAGCTCATTCCGAAATCTTCGAAGGATTTTTTAATTATTCCGTGATATTCATCCACCACCTGCTGCGGTGTAATGCCTTTCTGGCGTGCCTTGATGGTAATGGGAACTCCGTGTTCGTCGCTGCCGCCGATGAACAGAACGTCGCGTCCTGTCTTACGTAGAAAGCGGACATAAATATCGGCAGGAACATAAACGCCGGCCATGTGTCCGATGTGTATCGGTCCGTTGGCATAAGGCAATGCAGTTGTAACTGTGTATCGTTTGTAGTCTTTCATGTGCATATCAATTCTTTTGAAAACTGTCACTCTGAGCCCTGCATTTTGCAGGATAAACTCCGTCGAAGAGATGGCGGTTTTTTTAATACCGGATTGTCACCGGCACACTTGTATGTTTTCTTACAAATTCTCCGATGCGGTCCATCTCTTCGCGGCTCATTTTTTCAAGTTGTTTTTCGGGTGTCGGCCGGTCAATCGGATACAACATCCATTCGATGGCGTTGATTTTCGAAACGAATGCAGCCAGCTTCAGGAGCGATTCTTCGGTGGTATTGTCAATTTTTTCACCTTCGCTTTCACCACGAAGCATCATTGTCTGAATGATTTTTTCGCCCTTGAACAACTCAATGAAATGCATCACATCACTCAACTCAATGCCTTTTGCAGCGCGGTTTATCAATTCAAACTGCTTCGGATCCGTACTGTCAAGTTTAAGCAATCCTTTATCAGCCAGAGCAACGGCATCGGCTACTTTCTGCTTGTGCAGCTGCGTTGAATTGGTAAGCACGGTGATTTTTGCTGCCGGTGAATACTGATTTCTCAACCTCACCGACTCCTGCATGATGAAATCAAATTCAGGATGCATGGTTGGTTCTCCGTTGCCTGCATACGTGATGGCATCCGGAAGTTCGCCAGCAGCCTGCATTTCCTGAAGTTTCTTCTCCAGCTCTGCAATCACCTCTGTTGCTTTTGGCAATCCGTCGGCCGATGTTTTGTCTGTCCATCCGCATTCGCAGTAAACGCAGTCGAATGTGCAGATTTTTTTACTGGCAGGCAGCAGGTTGATTCCGAGCGACAGTCCCAATCGACGACTGCGCACCGGTCCAAAAATAATGCTTCCGAAAAGATGAGTTTCCATTTATTTTTCTTCTTTGGCCAGCTTGCCGAAGCTCTCGTATGCTGCATCCAGAGCGTCTTCGAAAGCAGTAAATTTGTCATTCACCGCTTTGCGAAATGCTTTCGAGCGGGCTATACGGCCATTTTTACGTTCTTCAACCGGAAGACGGTCAAATTTCTTTTCAGGGTGCTGCAGTGTGTCAATAACCTGATTTCTTTTTTCGGCGACTTTCTCAAGTTCCTTCATGATCATTTCGCCATCTTTTTCGTTGTATAATGACATGAGCATGATTCCGTCAACCAACACTTCATTGGTCAGATAATTCACGTCTTTCTTGATTCCTCTTTTGTTTGCCATGGCTTATTTTGTTTGATTTGTTTTTGAAAAAATTTCTTTGATGGCGGAAAAAATTCCGTCTGCGTCAAAGCCGCATTCCTTCTTAAGTTCGGCAATTGTTCCATGCTCAATAAAACGATCAGGAACACCGAGTTTTGTGAGCGGCATATAATAAGAATATTCCATCATGAATTCTGCAACCGCAGTTCCCAGACCACCTTTGACAGTGCCGTCCTCGACAGTGATAATGGCTTTGTGATTTTTGCACGCATCGTGTAATGCATCTTCATCCAAAGGTTTCAGATAGATCATGTTGTAATGCGAAATAGAAATGCCTGTTTCGGAAAGCTTTGAATACAACGATATGACGTCGTTTCCGGCTTGTCCGATGGTGAGAACGGCAACATCGTTTCCATTGTACAGTTTTTCGGATTTGCCGACAGGCAATTCGCTAAAGGGTTGTTTCCAGTCTTTTATTTCTGAATTCCCGCGCGGATAGCGGATTGCAAAGGGCGCTTCGTTTTTGAGCTGTGCAGTAAACATCAGGTTTCTCAACTGAACGGAATTCAATGGCGATGAGATTATCAGATTCGGAACTGCGCGAAGATAGGCCAGGTCAAACACTCCGTGATGTGTGGCGCCATCTTCTCCTACAAGTCCACCGCGATCGATGCCGAAAATGACAGGCAGTTTCTGTATGGCTACATCGTGTATCAGCTGATCATAAGCGCGCTGCAGAAAGGTCGAATAAATGGTGCAGAAGGGAATGCGTCCTGATTTTGCGAGTCCGGCTGCAAAAGTAACCGCGTGTTGTTCAGCTATACCAACATCGAAAACCCGCTCCGGGAAACGATTCTGGAGTATATTCAATGAACTTCCTGAAATCATGGCAGGCGTAATCGCGCAAATGTTGTCATTCTGTTCTGCAAGCTCAGTCAACGTTTTGCCATATATTACCTGATATTTTGGCGGCACAGAATCGCATGATGTTTCCAGAATTTCTCCGGTTTTTGCGTCATAACGACCGGGTGCATGAAAAGTGACCTGATCTTTTTCGGCGGGCTTGTATCCTTTGCCTTTGGTTGTAATCACGTGCAGAAGCTTGGGTCCGTTGATATCGCGCAGATCTTCGAGAACGCTTATGAGTTGTTTAATATTGTGACCATCCACGGGGCCAAAATACCGGACATTGAAAGCTTCGAACAGATTCGATTTTTTCAGCCAGGTCCATTTGAGAGCAGTGGAAGTTTTGTTGGCGATTTTCTGAATGAAAGTTCCGCGAAAAACGCGCCAGATGCGGTGTTTAAGTCTGTTATATGTGTGTGACGCTGTAATGCGGGTCAGGTATCTTGTAAACGAGCCGGTGTTTTCATCAATGGCGATGCCGTTGTCGTTGAGCACGACCAGAATGTTGTTTTTCATGGCACCCATGTTATTGAGCGCTTCAAAAGCTTCGCCGCCGGTCATGCTGCCGTCGCCGATCAGGGCAATGTAGTTATTGTCGTTAATCCCTCTTTTCTGTTCACCCACGGCCATGCCAAGTGCCGCAGATATACTCGTGCTACTGTGTCCGGTGCCGAAAATATCGTGCTCGCTTTCCGATGGTTTCGGAAATCCGCTGATACCTTCTTTCTGACGAATGGTGTGGAAAATATCGCGACGACCTGTCAGTATTTTATGAATATAGGACTGATGTCCGACATCCCAGATGATGCGGTCTTTGGGTGAGTTGAAAATGTAATGCAGCGCAATGGTGAGCTCCACCACGCCCAGGTTGGCGCCCAGGTGGCCGGGATGCCGCGCCATGTTTTCGATGAGAAAATCACGGATTTCCTGTGCAAGAATTTTCAATTCCTGCGGAGTAAGATTTTTGAGGTCTTCGGGCCCATCGATGCGGGATAAATATGTGCCGGCTTTAACTACCATATTTCGGGGTGCAAAGGTAATGATTTACGAGATACGATTTGTGATTTATGATTTTCGATCGGATGTACGATTTGGGACTTTTTTGTTAAGAATATGGACAAACGGAAGATTCTTCCTTTAATTGTGCATGCTTCTTTGACAATTGATTGTCAGGGCTTTCTTGATCTGATTAGCTGAAACTGCCGTTACGTGTTGCAGTTAGCTTTTAGCTTTCAGACAGCCGCGGCGGATCAGCCATCAGCTCTCAGAGGAAGCTCATAACTCATAATTACAACATCATCTCATATTCATGCATTTTCAAATTGCCGAATTGCCAAATTTTCAAATCATTAGCAAATTAGCACATTATCTCATTAGCACATCAGCACATCAATTTTTCAATTTCATCAGCTTCAAAGGGAATTTCCGTCATCAGATCAATGGGTTCATCATCGACCAGAATGTCGTTTTCGATGCGGATGCCGATGCCTTCTTCCTTAATGTAGAGGCCGGGTTCGCAGGTAAGCACCATTCCTTTTTTAAGTATCATCGAACGCAGGCCAACATCGTGCACATCGAGTCCCATATAGTGCGAGGCTCCATGCATGTAATATCTGAAATAGAGCGGGGCAGAGGCGGTATTGTTTTTTACATCATCCGCAGAAAAAAGTCCGAGCTCAATCATTTTCTGCTCCAGCATCAATGCAATCTGTTTGTTTGTTTTTTCAATGGTTGTGCCGGGCACAAGAATTTTCTTTGCTTCCTTCAATACGTCAAGAACCGCATTGTAGCACTGTTTCTGGCGTGGTGAAAATTTTCCGTTCACCGGAATAGTGCGTGAACAGTCCGATGCATAATTGCCATACACTGCACCGAAGTCAAGCAGCATCAGGTCGCCGTCTTTCAACAGACAGTCATTTGTTATATAATGGAGCACACAGGCGTTTTCGCCTCCGGCCACGATGGGGCTGTAAGCATGTCCCGATGCGCCGCGCCGGATAAATTCATGTGTCATTTCTGCTTCGACTTCGTATTCCATCATGCCGGGTTTTGTTGTTTTCAAAACGCGCATGAATGCTTCTTTTGTAATGTCAATCGCTTTTGCGGTCATGTCAATTTCTTCGGGCGATTTACACAGACGAAGCTCTGTAGTCAGCGGTGTGAGCCGCTCGTACTGATGTATCGGAAAAAGATTTTTTATTTCATCTATGAGCCGGCGGTTCGCATCGTGTGTGTTGGTGCTGTATTTCAGATATTCATTCAGCCCCATGTAGATGGTGCGCGATTGCTGTGCCATGTCGCGCAGCGCGGCTTTGAAGTTTGCGACCCATTTCACCGTTTTTATTCCGGATAGTTCCGATGCCTCTTCGCGGCTCAGGCGCTTGCCATACCAGATGACCATGGTGGGATCGGCTTCCTGAATAAACAGGACTTCGCGCAGCGTTGGGTCCGGATGATGCGGACACAAACAGAGTAAAGCATTTTCTTCATCAACGCCTGTGAGATAGAAAAAATCGGAGTTCTGTCTGA
>CAZJOL010000020.1:0-20598 GCA_964547605.1 uncultured Bacteroidaceae bacterium
TTAAACGAATTTTTAAAAATGTAAAGATATGCTCTACTATTTGTTTGATTTTCTTGACAAGCAGTATGATTTTCCCGGAGCAGGGGTATTTCAGTTTCTGTCGTTCCGCGCCGCTCTGGCTGCGGCTCTTTCATTATTGATCTCAATGGTGTTTGGTAAACGCATCATTGATTTCCTGCGCAGAAACCAAATCGGCGAAGACATACGCGACCTCGGGCTCGAAGGCCAGATGCAGAAAAAAGGAACACCGACCATGGGTGGTATCATTATTCTTGCTGCCATTCTCATTCCGACTTTACTCGTTGCCAAACTGCACAACATTTATATTATTGTGATTCTGCTTGCAACTGTCTGGCTTGGAACCATTGGTTTCATTGATGACTACATCAAGGTTTTCCGCAAGAACAAAGCCGGCCTTCATGGAAAATTCAAAATTCTCGGACAGCTGGGATTAGGACTGATTGTGGGTTTCGTGATGTACTTCAATGAAAACATTGTGATCCGCGAAAAGGTCGACACTACGCAACACCTCACCGAAGCTGATGTTCTCAATCAGGATTGCAAAAAGGAAGCTGCCGATTTTTTTAGAACCGACGAAATAAAATCACTGAAAACAACCATCCCTTTTGTAAAGGATAATGAATTTGATTACGGCCTGCTTACTGCATGGATGGGTGATGCAGCCACCAAATGGGGCTGGCTGATATTTATTCCGATCATCATGTTCATCATTGTAGCTGTGTCGAATGGAGCCAATCTGACTGATGGCATGGACGGACTCGCGGCGGGAACGTCCGCTGTTGTTGGGATCGTACTCGGGCTCCTGGCGTGGATTTCAGGCAACTTCATTTTTGCCGATTATCTCAACGTGATGTACATCCCAAATTCAGGAGAACTTACCATATACATCAGCGCCTTTGTGGGAGCCATGATCGGATTTCTCTGGTACAATTCGTATCCAGCCCAGGTATTCATGGGCGACACCGGAAGCCTCACCATAGGCGGCATCATTGCAGTGTTTGCCATCATGATCCGCAAGGAGTTGCTCATACCGATTCTTTGTTTTGTTTTTGTCATTGAATCACTGTCTGTCATCATTCAGACCACCATGTTCAAATACCGCAAGAAAAGATTCGGTCATGAATATGCCTCATCGCACCGGGTATTTCTCATGTCGCCCATTCACCATCACTATCACAAAAAAGGACTCAACGAAGTAAAGATTGTGAACCGCTTCATCATCGTCAGCATCTTCGCTGCCATTCTCACCATCGTAACTCTGAAACTGCGCTAAACAAAACATATTACATGAAAATCGAAACACTGGCATTACAAGGCAAACCAAATCTGAACAACAACATGGCTGCATCGGTTGCAGCCACCATGTTTGAATTCAGAAAGGACACATTGAAAAAAAGTTTTCAGACTTTCCAGAAAACCGAACACCGCCTCGAATTTGTGGTGAAGGTTCACGGCATATCTTTCTGGAACGACAGCAAAGCCACCAATGTCAATTCAACCTGGTATGCACTTGAAAGCATGAAAACACCCATCATCTGGATTGCAGGTGGCACCGACAAGGGCAATGAATATGACTGTCTGTTCGAACTGGTAAAGAATAAAGTGAAGGCATTGATTTGCCTTGGTGCCGACAACAGCAAACTGATTGAAATATTCAGTCCGTATGTTGAAGTGATTGCCGACACACACTCCATGGAAGAAGCTGTGAATGCGGCCTACCAGCTTGGAAACCCGGGCGACGTTGTGTTGCTCTCACCAGCATGCGCCAGTTTCGATCTGTTCGAAAATTACGAAGACCGTGGAACCCAGTTTAAAAATGCCATCCGCGAATTGTAGCAATGAAGTTTTTTTCTCAATATATAAAGGGTGATAAAGTAGTATGGATAATAGTACTCCTGCTAAGTCTGTTTTCCATACTAAGTGTTTACAGCTCCACCGGATCTCTGGCTTTCCGCTACCAGGGCGGTAATACGGAGTATTATCTGCTGAAACATGTTTTGACCATCATTACAGGCCTTTTTATCATGTATCTCATTCATAACATGAAATACACGCTGTTCTCACGTATTGCGCAGTTATTGTTTATTCTTTCCGTTCCGCTTTTATTGTATACCTTGGTGAAGGGTACCAATGTTAATGAGGCCGCCCGCTGGCTGACCATTCCGTTCATCGGCATCAGCTTTCAGAGTTCCGATGTTGCAAAGCTGGCTGTGATTCTGTTTCTTGCACGGGCTCTTGCTCTCAGGCAGGACAACATTCAGGACCTCAAAGGTTCATTCATCCCGATAGTCTGGCCGATTGCCCTTGTGACCATTCTGATTTTCCCAGCCAACCTCTCAACAGCTGTGCTGGTTTTCGGAACAGCCATGATCATCATGTACATCGGACGTGTTCCGGTAAAATTCATCGCAGCATCACTTGGAATCCTCATAGTCATTGGTTCCATCGCTGTTCTTATCATCATGCAGTCGCCCGGCAAAGGCCGTACCGGCACCTGGGCAAACCGCATCGAATCATTCTTTTCAGATGAAGAAGATGAAGGCGATTATCAGTCTCTGCAATCAAAAATAGCTATCGCAAACGGTGGCATCATGGGTAAACTGCCGGGCAATTCAACCCAAAGAAATTTTCTGCCGCATCCCTACTCCGATTTCATTTATGCATTGATTGTTGAAGAATGGGGCCTGATAGGCGGAATATTCATTTTGCTAATGTATCTTATTTTACTGTACCGCGGAATCCGCATTGCCACACGAAGTCCGGGATCATTCGGGGCATTCCTTTCCATCGGACTTACCATCATGATTGTTTTTCAGGCACTGATCAATATGGGGGTGGCAGTCAATCTGCTTCCGGTTACAGGACAGCCATTGCCGATGGTAAGTATGGGCGGAACTTCCATCTGGTTCACTTGTATTTCGCTTGGAATAATTCTGAGCGTCAGCCGCAACAAAGAAGAAGAAAAAGAAATTGCCAATGAAAACACCAAAGCCTAAATTCATTTTCTCCGCAGGTGGAACCGGTGGTCACATCTATCCGGCACTGGCAACAGCAGATGCCTTGCGCGATATGCTGCCCGAAGCAGAGATTCTTTTTATCGGTGCCGAGCACAGAATGGAAATGGAAAAAGTTCCCCATCATGGCTATCCCATAATCGGCCTGCCTATTCAAGGCATTCAGCGCAGACTGACGTTGAAAAATTTTGTTGTTCCTTTTAAAATAGTGGCCAGTCTTCTCAAAGCAAGAAAAATTCTGAAGCAGTTCAAACCCGATGTGGTGGCCGGTTTCGGAGGATATGCCAGCGGACCTGTATTGCGCAAAGCTGCAAAAATGGGAATCCCAACGCTGCTTCAGGAGCAAAATTCCTTTCCGGGACTCACAAACAGAATACTCTCGAAAAAAGCAAATTCCATCTGTGTTGCATATCCCGGCATGGATCAATTTTTCAGCGCAGAAAAAATCACGCTAACAGGAAATCCAATACGAAGCGAAATTTTTTCAAACTCCATTTCGCAGGAAGACGGCAGGAAATTTTTTGGACTCGAAACACAAAAAACAACCATTCTGGCCATCGGCGGCAGTCTTGGTGCCAGAACCATCAATGAGTCTGTCTGCGCAATCATTCCCGATATCATTTCAAAAGATTATCAGATCATCTGGCAAACCGGAAAAAATTATTCCTACAATCTGTGTAATCATTTTGATGCAGCAAAAAACAAAAATATTTTTGTTCAGGAATTCATTTACGAAATGCCGCAGGCTTATGCAGCTGCTGATGTGATTATCTCAAGGGCAGGCGCCATCGCGGTTTCGGAGATTGCAGCCATTGCAAAACCTGTTATTTTCATTCCGTCCCCCAACGTCACCGATGATCATCAGACAAAAAACGCCATGGTATTTGTCAACCACAATGCCGCATTATTAGTGAAAGACAACGTGGCTCGCGAATCGCTAGGCAAAACCTTGTTCGCATTGATTGATGATAAAAATGCACGCGGCGAAATGTGCGAAAACCTGAAAAAACTGGCCATGCCCGATGCTGCCAAAAGCATTGCAAAAAAAATAATTGAACTCCGGGAAAAGAAACTGAATGGACGTTAAAAACATACATATTGCATATTTTCTGGGCATCGGCGGAATCGGCATGAGTGCACTGGCGCGCTATTTCAATATGAATGGCGTACTGGTTTCGGGCTACGATAAAACATCAACGCCACTCACACGCGCACTCGAAGCCGAAGGTATTTCAGTGCATTATGAAGCTGATAAAAATGCAATTCCGGCCAATGCCGACATCGTTGTTTATACACCGGCGGTTCCTGCTGATTTCGAAGAATGGGATTACATCAGACAACTCAACCTGTCGGTCATCAAGCGCTCAGCCATGCTTGCCGAAGTCATCAACAGTCTGAAATCAATTGCCGTTGCAGGCACCCATGGCAAAACAACCATCTCGGCCATGATTGCACATTCACTCGAACACATCGGCAAACCCTTCCTTGGATTTGTGGGTGGTGTTTTGTGCGGATACAACAAAAATATTTTTCTGCACGAAAATGCCGAATGGGCAGTTGCCGAAGCCGATGAATACGACCGCTCTTTCCTGGCGCTGCATCCGCGAATTGCCATCATCAACGCCATCGACGCCGATCATCTTGATATCTATGGACAAATAGAGGAACTGCATAAATCGTTTTCTGATTTTGCCTCGCAAACCAGCTCTGATGGCTGTGTTCTGTTGTTTGATGGTGCAGACAAATCCAAATTGACACTACCTGCAAATACAATTCTGTACGGATTTACAAATACAAAAGGATATTCGGCGCGCAACATTCATGTGTGTACAGGCCGCTTTGCTTTTGATGTTTATCTCGACAATCAGTTGCTCGAAGGTGGAATTCATCTGCCTGCAGCAGGAAGACACAACGTTCAGAATGCCACTGCTGCCTTTGCTGCAATGCACATGGCGGGCTGCAATCCGGCGGAAATCGCCCAGGCACTTGAATGCTATCCTGGCGTAAAACGGCGTCTGGAGCTGATTGCAAAGAACAGCAAGCTCATTTACTACGATGACTATGCGCATCATCCCGCTGAAATAGATGCACTCATAAATACCATACGCGAGTTGTATCCCGATAAAACCATCACCGGAATTTTTCAGCCGCACCTGTTCACACGCACACGCGATTTCGGAAAAGAATTCGGACAATCGCTGGCAAAACTGGATGTGCCAATAATCACTGACATCTATCCCGCAAGAGAAAAACCACTCCCCGGCATTGATGCAAACTGGCTCCTGTCGCTGATTCCCAATGAGCGAAAAAAATACATTCCATACAACCAGCTCCCGGAATTCGTTGACACATGCGATGAAGGAATTCTGCTCACTATTGGCGCCGGCGACATCGATGTACATATCGGAACCATTAAAAACCGCATCGAACAATCATGAAACCGATCTATAAAATATTGATCCTTTCGCTCGTCATCATTGTTGTGCTGGTGCTGCTCAAGTTGTCGAACGACAATTTCAAAAAACAAAAAATCAGTCAGGTCAACATCACCATCAACACACAGGGCGGACCGGAACTGGTGACTGAAGAAGAAGTGCGTGAACTCATTTCGCAGGGCTACGATTCACTGACCAAAAGAACCGTTGGAGAAATCGATCTCGAGTGGATTGAAAACATTACACGCACCAATCCTTATGTGCTTACTGCCGATGCTTACGTGAATATCGACGCCAGTCTGACCGTTGACATCCTGCAGTGCAAGCCGATTCTGCGCGTTTTCAACATGAAAGACGAATCCTTTTTCATTGACTCCGAAGGCAAAATGCTGCCGCTCAACCGTGGCGCTTCGCCTGGTCTGATTGTCGCTGCAGGAAACATACAGGAGCGTTTCCTGCCTTCGCAGAAATATCAGTATTTCGACTCCGTCAATTTCGATCAGACAAAGGTGCTCACCACAATGCACAAATTGTTTCTGATTGCATCCGAAATTTCAAAAGACACTTTTCTGACACGTCTGATCACACAGATATATGTCAACGACAATTCGCACTACGAGCTGATTCCCGTAATCGGCGACCAGAATATCATTCTCGGGGATGTTGATGGCCTGAGAATAAAACTACGCAATCTGCATCATTTCTACAAAAAAGGATACAGCACCATCAATTTTTCGAAATATAAAAGTTTCGACATCCGCTTTCACAATCAGGTTGTCGGAATCAAAAAAGTGTACGAAACAACCGAGACAAAAAAAGAAAACGAGATATGAACGAAAATCAGGAAATAATGGTCGGTCTCGACATCGGGACAACAAAAATCGCCATGATTGTCGGTTATCAGAATGAGCACGGCAAACTGGAAGTACTTGGTTACGGAAAAACCGAATCGCTCGGCGTGAAACGCGGTCTGGTAGCCAATATTGAAAAGACTGTGGAAGCCATCAAAAAAGTGGTGGAAATAACCGAAGCGAAAAGCAATGTGAACATTCGCACCGTGAATGTGGGTATTGCCGGCCAGCACATCAAAAGTCTGCAGCACCGCGGCAGCATCATCCGCGAAAACACCGAGAATGAAATCGGGCAGGAAGATGTTGAACGTCTGATTGAGAACATGTACAAACTCGTCATGCCTCCGGGCGAAGAAATCATTCATGTGATTCCGCAGGAATACATTGTCGATGGTGAACAGGGCATCAAGGATCCCGTCGGCATGGGCGGTGTGCAGCTTGAGGCCAATTTCCACATCATTACCGGTCAGATACTGGCGGCACGAAACATTGAAAAATGCATTACCCGCGCCGACATTTCCATGTCCGACATGGTGCTCGAACCCATTGCAAGTTCCTATTCCGTGCTCAGCGAAGAAGAAAAGGAAGCCGGAGTTGCGTTGGTTGATATCGGCGGCGGAACCACTGATATAGCCATTTTCCAGGATGGCATCATCCGACACTCAGCAGTTATTCCGCTTGGCGGCGATATCGTCACGGAAGATGTGAAAGAAGGTTGCTCCATTCTGAAGAGCTATGCCGAGACACTGAAAGTGAAGCATGGATCAGCACTTGCGAATGAAGTGAAAGATGAAATCTACATTTCAATTCCGGGACTCAAAGGTCGTCCGCACAAGGAAATTTCGATGAAAAACCTTGCACGCATCATTCAGTCGCGCATGGAGGAAATCATTGAGTTTGTGAATTACGAAATCAAGAATTCGGGCTACGACCGCAAGCTCATTGCAGGAATCGTTCTTACCGGAGGCGGTGCGCAACTCAAAGACATCGCGCAGCTCTGCCAGTTCATCACCGGACACGAAACACGCATCGGATATCCGAGCGAACATCTGTCGGCCAATGTCGATAAAGAATTGCTGCTCCCAATGTATGCCACCTGCATCGGGCTTGTACTCAACGGAATCGAGAATTCACTCGCTTCGCAATCCAACTCAAAAAAGACAATTCCCAATCAGGGAAAAAGAGAAAGAGGCGGATTCATTAAGAAAATTTTCCGCGGCGGAATGAACTTTTTTGATGAAAACATCAGTTGAGTAATTAACAATTCACAATAATTTGCTGTTGATAAGTTTTTCGCTGTTAACAGGAATTATAAGACAAACAAAAGTAATTTTACCCATTAAATTAATCTGTAATATGTTGGAACCGGAAAATAGTATTCATATTCAGTTTGAAGATACCCAAAGTCTTCCGACCATCATCAAGGTTTTTGGTGTTGGTGGTGGTGGCAGCAACGCTGTCAATCACATGTTCAAACAAGGAATCAACGGAGTTGACTTTGTTATTTGCAACACCGATCTGCAGTCGCTCGGCACCAGTCCTGTGCCCATGAAACTTCAGATTGGCGCTGGCCTTACCGAAGGACGCGGAGCCGGCAATTCACCCGAAATCGGCCGCAATGCAGCGCTTGAAAACGCTGATGACATCCGCGAGCTTCTTTCAAAAAACACCAAAATGGTTTTCATCACCGCAGGCATGGGTGGCGGAACCGGCACCGGCGCAGCTCCTGTAATTGCTCAGGTTGCCAAAGAACTTGACATTCTCACTGTAGGAATTGTAACAACTCCTTTCGGCTTCGAAGGCGGCAAACGTAAGAATCAGGCCAGCCAGGGCATTGATGAAATGCGCAAATATGTTGACAGTCTCATCATCATCAACAACGATAAAGTACGCGAACACTACGGCAATCTGAAACTCAGCGAAGCATTCTGCAAAGCCGATGATATTCTCACCGTAGCAGCCAAAGGCATCTCGGAACTCATTACCATTCCGGGCTATATGAATGTTGACTTTGAAGATGTCAAGGCCATCATGAAAAACAGTGGTATCGCCATCATGGGAACCGGAATTGCAGAAGGCGAAGACCGCGCTCAGAAAGCGGTTGAACTGGCCCTCAATTCTCCCCTGCTCAACGACAACGAAATTTACGGAGCACGCAATGTTCTGCTGTTCATCTCCAGTGGCGAAGATGAAGTCTCGATGGACGAAGTCAGCGATATTTCGGATTATATCCAGAATGCAGCCGGCTCCACCGCAGAGGTCATCTGGGGTACAGGCACCGATTTGTCGCTTGGCAACAGCATTTCAGTAACCGTTGTTGCAACCAATTTCAATAAAAATGATTCTCCTCATAAAACAGTTACCGAAGAACCGCAGGTAATCACATTGCAGCACGAAGTAAAACAGGAACTGCCAATGGCAGAACCAGAGCCGGAAATGAAAGTTGTTGTGAAACCGGTTGAAGAAAGACCGGTGGTCAATATGTATCAGCCGCCCGTCATTCCTGTAACTCCAATCATTGAACAACCGGTGGAGAAAATCACCATACAGCTTGAACCAGAAACGGCTCAGAACAACAATCCCGTGAATTTATTTTCAGCTGAGAATGAAACAAAAACCATTTCGCAGCCGATGATACATGATGTGCTGCCGGCCGAAAACCAGCAGGAAGAACCGCTGCAAACGCCCATCAGGCCTGAGCTTCAGGACGACCGCATGCAGAATCTGAAGAATTTCAATTTTACGAATCCAAAAGTGACCAGTCTCGACGAGATTGAGCAGGTACCTGCTTATGCCCGCAGAGGCGTAAATCTGACGCCTGAGAATCCTTCGGATGAAAAAATAGTCAGCAGGTTCACTTTGGGCGAAAACGGCAGCAACAAGCCCGAAATAAGAGAAAACAATTCGTTTCTGCATGACAATGTAGATTAATTATTTCCGACCCGATTAAGAACAATCATATTTCAATACAAAATGCGCTCTTGCGGGGCGCATTTTTGTTTGAGTCATAATTCCCTGGAATGATTTATATCATCTCACAACAATCTTTTTCATTTCAAAAAATCCCTATCTTTGAATTCAGAAAAAACCAAAAAACCATGAATAAAAAAGTAGAAAAAGCGCTCAATGAGCAGATCAATGCCGAAATGTATTCTTCCTACCTGTATTTAGCCATGTCGGCCTATTTTGCCGATGCCAACATGAGTGGTTTTGCCAACTGGATGCGCATTCAGGCTCAGGAAGAACTGGCACACGCCATGATATTTTTTGATTATGTAAACGAACGTGGTGGCCGCGTGGATCTGAAAGTAATTGAAAAACCAAAAAAAGATTGGAAAAACGCCATAGAAGTCTTTGAGGAAACGCTGAAACACGAACAGCATGTGACTTCGCTCATCAATAATCTGGTCAACCTGGCCATCGAAGAAAAGGACCACGCCACCAACAATATGCTGCAGTGGTTTGTGAAGGAACAGGTGGAAGAAGAAGCCAACGCAAACCAGATTCTCGGCGAAGTGAAAATGACCGAAGGCAAAGGCCCGGGCATGTTCATGATCGACCGCGAACTCAAAGCACGTGTATTTACTCCTCCGACAATAACACAGGGCTGATATTTTCCTGTTTAAATGAGATCAGTGCCCGGGCCATGTGTCCGGGCATTGTTTTTGTTATTGCCCCGCGCCAAAAATTTTTCTATCTTTGATAAAAACAAAAAAACATGAAAACAATTCTGTCTCTCTTTGTCCTTCTCTTTGCATTCACATTGGTGGGCAAAGGTCAGGTCGTGTATTCCTGCGAATACAAAAGCGATGCTCAGGTAAAAGTATATGTAGCCGATTATAAAAGCGACGCCGATCTGGTGGTCTATAAATGCAGCTACAAAAGCGATGCAACCGGCAATGACGGCCTGTGGTATTTTGCAGAATATAAAAGTGACGCCAACAAAACCATTTATTTCTGCGATTACAAAAGCGACGCAGATCTGGTTATTTACTTTTCAGAGTATAAAAGCGACGCCGGCTGGCAAAACAGCAGCAAAAAACATCTGATGTACTAGCGCGCAGAAAAGCCGGCTTTTAAAGTAGTCGGTCAGTTGTGAGCAGTCAGTTGTGAGTAATTTTTTCACTCATAACTCATCACTTATAACTCATCACTGACAACTGACCTCTAAAAATCAAACGGTCATAATATCTTTTTCCTTGACCGCAATGATCTGGTCGATCTTTTCAATGCTTTTATCTGTTGCGGTCTGGATGTCTTTTTCAAGACCTTTCACTTCGTCTTCCGGGATACCGTCCTTAGTGAGTTTGCGGGCGCTGTCAACGACATTGCGACGCACATTGCGCACAGCCACTTTGGCATTTTCGCCTTCAACCTTCACTTTTTTCACCATCTCTTTACGACGTTCCTCAGTGAGCGGCGGAATTGAAATACGAATGATCTCGCCATTGTTCACCGGCGTGAAACCGAGATTGGCTGCCATGATTGCCTTCTCGATGGCACCCAGCACACTGCGGTCCCAGGGCTGAATCACAATGGTTCTTGCATCAGGAATGTTGATGTTTCCAACCTGTGCAAGCGGAGTCATGGTGCCATAAAAATCAATTTTGACTGAATCGAAAATGGAAGGGCTGGCTTTGCCTGCACGGATCTTCACTAATTCGCGCTCCAGATGCGCAATTGCATTGGTCATTCCTTCCTTTGCTTCTTCAAGTAATAATGCGGATTCGTCGCTCATATCTGTTTTACTTCTTATTTGTTCGTTACAATTGTTCCGATTTTCTTTCCTTCGAGAATGGCGGCCAGATTGCCTTTGCCATGAATATCAAAAACGATGACCGGCATGTTGTTTTCTTTACACAACGTGAAAGCAGTCATGTCCATAATGTTCAGATGTTTCTCGTATGCCTCATCAAATGTGAGTTTGTCATACTTCACTGCGTCAGGATGTTTCTCGGGATCGGCTGTATATATGCCATCCACACGTGTGCCTTTCAGCAATGCATCTGCATCGGTTTCAACGGCGCGCAGAGCTGCAGCTGAATCCGTTGTAAAATACGGATTGCCGGTACCACCCGAAATGATGACCACTGTTTTATTTTTCAGCAATTCAATGGCAACAGGTCCGCTCATTTTTTTGCAGAGGGGCGATATTTCAAGTCCTGAAAGCACTTCGCAGTTTATGCCACGTTGTTTCAGTGCATCCTGCAAAGCGAGACTGTTGATAACGGTGGCAAGCATTCCCATATAATCGCCCTGAACGCGCGATACGCCTTTCTTTTCGCCACTAAGTCCGCGAAAAATATTTCCTCCGCCCAGCACCACAGCCACTTCGGCGTCCATGTTCACCGCCGATGAAATTTCATCTGCAAACGAGGCAAGCATTTCCGAATCGATTCCGGAGCCTTGTTTTCCGGCAAGTGACTCTCCGCTGAGTTTGAGTAGAATTCTTTTCATAATGCTGCAAAATTAAAAAAAAGGAGGTATTCCAACCTCCCTGCAAACTAATATTTTTCGACCTTGATCTTCTTTCCGTTTTCGTCGTAGAAAGTCCACTCACCGGTCTTCTGATCATTTTTGTACTGACCGGAATAACGCATGCGGCCGTTCTCATAATACACTCTGCGGAATCCTTCGGCCTTGCCTTCAATAAATTCGCCCTCACTCCAGATGTTTCCGTTCTGATACCAAACACGCCAAACGCCATTACGCTGGTTGTTCTGAAAGCCGCCTTCAGACTGGAGTTTGCCGTCGGGATAAAAAACCTCTTCCTTGATTTTTACATGGTCCTTGTCGTCGGAATAATAGGTGACCACATTTTCTTTTCCGTCAGCATATGTTTTCTCAACCACGCGAACAGTGTTGTCACCACCGCATGAAATCAGTGTGAAAGCAATGACTGCAAAAAATAAGACAAACGTTGAACTTCGCATTATTCCTTGTATTCTTTGTTCAGACGATCAACAACTTTCACCGTGATATTGAGTTTGTCGTTTGCATACAGAATGCCTGTACCGCTGTTGTAGTCGAGTACATAATCATACGGAAACTCTTCCGGAAATTTTTTGATCACACTCACGATTGAATCGAGAATGCGGTTGTTCATGTCAATCTGTTTCTGCTGAACCATGGCAAGATATGAATCGCGCAGATTCATGAGTTGTTCCTGCTCGCTTGCCAGAGCCGATTCCTGACGGCTGTAATCATCCTTGGTCTGAATTTTTCCGTTCTGCACATTCTGCTGAAACATATTCACGCGAGCCTGAAAACCTTCCTGACGCTTGGTGAAATCCTTATCCAGACTGTCGTTCAGCTTAACCAGGTCGCCTTTCAGCGTATCAACCAGTTCGTATTGCGTCATGATGCTGTCTGATTCAACATAAGCAATGTTGAGCCCGCCATCAGGAACAACAATTCCGCTTTGAGATGAAAACGGATTGTAAAACTGCAGTACGAGGAGAATAATAATGAGCAGGCCGGCTGCCATGTTAAAGATCATCTGCGGGCTGCAGAGGCAGCATTTCTTTTTTTTATCAGGCGAACAGCAGCTTTCCTGATTCGTTTCGTTGATTTCCATAAGTTGATTTTAATTACCTATTTCAGACATGAATTTGATACGCATGAGGCGGATTTCCTCAACTGTGTACTCGTTTTCGCCGAGTTCAGTGAGTGCATCATCAATCGAATCTGTTTCGGCTGCTCTGAAATAATCAAAAATTTCTTCCTGATGATAGGGATCGATGTTTTCATCGATGTAATAATTCAGGTCGATGCGTGTGCCGCTTGAAACAATGCGTTCCAGCTCATCGAGCAATTCTTCGAAGGTGAGGTTTTTCGAAACAGCCAGATCTTCGAGCGCTACTTTGCGGTCAATGGCCTGAATGATGAAAACCTTCAGCTTGCTCTTGTTCACGGTAGATTTCACCACCATGTCCATCGGCCGGATGATTTCGTTTTCCTCAACATACCCGGCAATGAGTTTCAGGAACGGATCTCCGTATTTACCGGCTTTTCCGGCACCGACGCCCGTAATGTTTTTCAGTTCATCCATGGTTATCGGATACTGAATGGCCATATCTTCGAGCGAAGGATCCTGGAAAATCACAAAGGGCGGCAGATTTTCTTTTTTCGCAATTTGTTTGCGAAGGTCCTTGAGCATGGCAAAAAGCGCTTTGTCAGTGCCACTGCTGCGGCCATCACCAGAATTGGGGCCGTCTTCTTCTTTTTCTTCTTCGATGTTACGATCTTTCGTCAACATAATTGAATGTGGGTTGTTCAAAAATTCTTTTCCTTTTTCCGTTATCTTCAGAACTCCATAGTTTTCGATTTCCTTGGCCATGAAGTTCATAATCAACATTTGTCTGATGACTGAATTCCAGAATCTTTCCGGCTTTTCGCCACCTTTTCCGAATACTTCCAGCTTTTCGGCTTTCAGTTGTTTCATCGAAGGGGACTTGCTGCCAAGAATGATATCAACGATACTTTTCGATTTAAATTGTTCCTGCGTTTCTTCAATGGTGTCGAGCACAAGACAAACATCGTCTTCCGCTTCAAACGTATCGCGCGGAAACAGGCAGTTATCGCAGCTCTGGCAATTGTCGTGCGGGTAATTCTCGCCGAAATAGTGCAGCAGTTGTTTGCGGCGGCACACCGAACTTTCGGCAAACGAAATGGTCTCAAGCAGCAGATGCTGCGCTATTTCCTGCTCGGCAACGCCTTTGTCCTTTGAAAATTTTTCAAATTTCTGCAGATCATCGATGCTGTAGAATGCAACGCAGAGCCCCTCTCCGCCATCACGTCCAGAGCGGCCGGTTTCCTGATAATAACTCTCAAGACTTTTCGGCATGTCGTAGTGCACCACATAGCGGATGTCGGGTTTGTCAATGCCCATCCCGAAAGCAATGGTGGCAATCATTACATCCACTTCCTCCATCAGGAACATATCCTGATTCTGACGTCGCACTGCGGCTTCGAGCCCTGCATGATACGGCAATGCCTTGATGCCGTTCACCTGAAGAAACTCTGCAAGCTCTTCGGTTTTTTTGCGGCTCAGACAATACACAATGCCGCTCTTGCCTTCATTTGCTTTGACAAATTTGAGCAATTCCTTATTGACATCCTTATATTTGGGCCGTACTTCGTAATACAGATTTGGTCTGTTGAATGACGAAATGAAAACCTCGGGGTTTACGAGTTTAAGCGTCTTGAGAATATCCTGTTGTACCTTGGGAGTTGCAGTTGCCGTAAGTGCAATGATGGGAACTTTTTTGCCGATGGCTTCAACAATAGGTCTGATGCGCCTGTACTCGGGACGGAAATCGTGGCCCCATTCCGAAATACAGTGTGCTTCATCAACAGCATAAAATGAAATGTCGATGCCCTGAAGAAATTCAACATTTTCTTCTTTGGTGAGTGACTCAGGTGCTACATACAGCAATTTGGTCTTTCCTGATAAAAGATCTTCGTGTACAAGAGCCATCTCCGCTTTGCTGAGTGAAGAATTCATCACATGTGCAATGCCATTCTCCGTTCCGAAATTACGGATATTGTCCACCTGATTCTTCATCAGGGCAATCAGCGGGGAAATAATAATGGCTGTGCCTGGCAACAACAATGCAGGCAGCTGATAGCACAATGATTTGCCACCACCGGTCGGCATTATAACAAAGGTATCCTTCCCTTCGAGGAGACTTTCAATAATCTCTTCCTGTTCGCCCTTGAACTTATCAAAGCCGAACACCGTTTTCAAAATCCCTTTTATATCGTCAGTCTCAATTTGTTTCATTATTCAGAATCCACCCTTCGGTTTTCGAAATGCAAAAGTAATATTTCATAGTAAAGATAAAAATATTTATGCAATCCGAAAATAAATAATTGCTTCATTAACAAAATAGCTATTTTTGTTAATCAAACGAACATCATGTCAAAAGTAAAAGAATTCAAGGAATACCGCCTTAAGATGAATAAAGCCATTCTTGATGGCGACAATAAAGTTATCAAACGCCTGTTTTCGGTCGATACCATGGCTTATGATCCGGGTGCACTGAACACAAAAACCAAGGAAATGCTGGGCCTTGTCTCGTCCCTCGTTCTCCGCTGCGACGATTGTGTGAAGTATCATCTTGAAAAACTGAGCGAGATTGGCACCTCCGATGCAGAGATTCATGAAATATTCGGCATCGCCATGCTTGTGGGCGGATCCATCGTAATCCCGCATACCAGGCGCGCTGTGGAATTCTGGAATGAACTCAATAAACCTGATGCATTGTAAAAAACAGTTTTACATTTTCGTTGTTTTCCTTCTGTTCTGCAGCTACCTGTCTGCTCAGAACACCCGTGTATTAGGGCATGTAAAGGATTCGGCCACCGGAGAGCCGCTCCCGTTCTGCAGTATTGCCATCAATGGAACAAGTCTCGGCACCACATCAGATTTTGAGGGATCATTCAAGCTTGAATTCGATGTTGCCTCTGATACTATTCTTGTTTCGTGTCTCGGTTACAGACAACAGTCCATTCCCGTGAAACATAATCAGTTTCAGGAAATATACGTAAGTCTGTCTCAGGAGAATATCACTTTAGACGAAGTAATTATCGTTCCGGGCGAAAATCCTGCAGAAGTGTTGTTAAAAAAAGTAATCCGCAGTAAAAAAACAAATTCGCCCGACAACGCGGACTTTTACGAAGTGGATGTTTATAATAAAGTTCAGATCGACGCCAACAATATTTCTGAAGAATTCAAAAGCCAGCGGGCACTGAAAAAATTCGGATGGATTTTCGAATACACCGACACTTCGCTGGTGAACGGAAAAGTGTATCTGCCTTTGTTTATCACCGAATCCATTTCGAAAATTTATTTCCGCGGCAATCCAAAGTCGAAGCGCGAATTCATCAGTGCCGTGCAGGTATCAGGCGTAGAAAACGAAAGCATTGCGCAATATCTTGGCAACATGTATCAGAATGTCAATATCTATGATGGCTTCATCACCCTGTTTGATAAAAATTTCATGAGCCCCGTCAATGATCTTGCGCTGACATCCTATAAGTATTATCTCATGGACAGCACCTTTATCGATGACACCTGGTGCTACAAAATCATGTTCAAGCCACGGCGCAAACAGGAGCTTACATTTTCGGGCGAGTTCTGGGTGGCCGATTCCAGCTGGGCTGTAAAGCAATTCAGCATGCGCGTTGTCAATGATGCCAACATCAATTTTGTAAATGACCTGATTATTGAACAATCGTTTCAACAAAGCGATTCGGGATTTTGGATGCCCGAGAAAGAAAGTCTTGTCATCGACTTCAATGTATTGCAAAATGACCAGAAAAATACCATGGGCTTTTATGGACATAAAACAACATCGTATAAAAACTATGTGCTGAAACAAACGCAGGAAAATTCCTTCTACAATGCACCGGAACGTGTTGTTGTGGCCGATGACGCCCATGAAAAAGGACTTGAATTCTGGCGGCAGGAGCGACATGATACGCTCACCAAAGATGAGCAGACCATTTATTTTATGGTCGACAGCATCAAAAAAATGCCCACGTTCACAACCGTGTACGACCTTGTGGACATGTTTGTGTCGGGGTATCTCAACTGGGGAAAAGCCGATATCGGACCATATGCATCCATGCTCAGCTTCAATGAAATAGAAGGTGCACGCTTCCGTCTGGGTGGCCGCACATCGGAAAAATTCAGCAAAAAAATAATGCCTTCGGCTTATGTTGCATGGGGAACAAAAGACCAGAAATTCAAATTCGGCGGAGGTTTTTTGTATCTCATGAACAAGAAGCCACGCCGCGGTTTTCAGATATTGTTCAAACACGATATGGAGCAGCTGGGCATGAGTCCGACAGGGTTTCGCGAAGACTTTTTATTAGCCAGTTTCATCACACGCAATCCCGCCAACAAACTTACACTTGTCAATGAACTGAAAGCCCATTACGAACATGAATGGTTCACCGGCTTTTCGAACACAATCCGCTTTCTTCACAAAGATATTTTCCCAATTGCTGACACAGTATTCAATTTTGGCGAAGGCACCACACGCGACAAAATCACGACCAGCGAAATCACGCTCGAAATGCGGTTTGCATACAAAGAGCGTTATGTGTACACCGATTTTGTCCGCACCAGTCTCGGTACAATTTATCCAATCATTCAGTTTAAATACAGCAAAGGAATCAAGGATTTATGGGGCGGAGACTACAATTATCAGAAGGCCTCGTTTTATTTCAATGACTGGTTCAACGTAGGTAACATTGGCTGGTCGAAATATGTGATCGAAGCAGGAAAGATCTGGGGCCGGCTCCCCTACCCGTTTCTGAAGATGCACGAAGGAAACGAAACCTATTTCTTTGATGAAACTTCATTCAACACGATGAATTATTTTGAGTTTGTCAGCGATGAATGGGTGAGTCTGTATTATACACACCGCTTCGATGGATTTTTTCTCAACCGCATACCGCTTTTGCGGAAACTCAAATGGCGCGAAGTAATCTGGGGCAAAGGACTCATCGGAAACCTGAGCGCGGTAAACCGCAGCTACAGCGAGTTTCCGGAAGGCATGCACACGCTTGGGAAACCATATATTGAAGCCGGTGCCGGCATTGAAAACATTTTCAAATTTCTGCGTGTCGATGGCGTATGGCGTCTGAGCTATCTCGATCATCCTGATATAGCAAAGTTTCAGGTCATGTTTGGAATGCAGGTGTTTTTCTAGTAGTCAGTGGTGAGTGGTCAGTTGTGAGTTATAAGTTGTGAGTTATAAGTTGTGAGTTATAAGTTATGAGTTATAAGTTATGAGTGAGGGTTCTCACTGGCTACACCGACGCTTCGGTCGGCGCTTTCAGCTGGCTACTGACCACTGGCTACTGACCACTGGCTACTGACTACTGGCTACTGACTACTGGCTACTGACTACTGACTACTGACTACTGTAACTCGTTTTGCCGCGCCAGCTCCAGCAGATCATCCATGTATTTTTTCTTCGTAAAATCGGCCGGAGTGGAATAAACGGCCAGCATACCTGTTTCATCGGCTGTGCGCTTCGATGCGGGTTTCATGCGCAGTTTGAATTTCAGCAGAATCATCAGAAATTTATCTACCAGGCTTAGTTTCGAAAAATCAAATCCGCCACGCAGATAAAAAAAGTGCATATACTCAAGCTGATCTTTTGTAAAATTCATTTCACGAAGTTCCTGTGTTGTTTCAGGCCTGTCGGGTGTAGCGCCAGTGGCAAAAACAATAATTTTGCGATCGCGCAGATAAGGCAAAAACTCTCTGAAAGATGAGAGGCCATTGATGCCTCCGACATAGAGCCCTCCTCCAAAAATAATGGTATCGTAGCAATGCAGTTCTTCGGGTGTAACCCGCTTGTACTCCCGTACATCAGCCTGCAGTTCTTCGGCAATCCATTGCGCATACTTTTTTGTAAAACCTGTTTTTGAACGATATACAACTATAGTTTTCACAACCCTTTTTGTTGCAAATATATAATATGCATGCATATGTTTTACAAATCCAATGTTAAATCACATAACCAACGCATTAAAACATGCAAAAAACCTCGTGAATTGCAGTTTATTCGCTCATTATATCATTTCTTCAATGTGCTCGTGAGCTCAGCGCATGTCATGCACTTCGGTCCACAAAGTAAATCAGCATTTTACACAGCATGGAATGTAATCAACCGTGACAGATCGGAGTATAAAAAGCAAAAGCCGACCGCTTGTATATTTTGTTGAGAAACAAATTTGGAGGGATAAAATAAAAATCACTACGGCACCTCTAAAAACGGGGACAGATTAAAAAGGGGCATTTTCTTTTCTGAGGGACCAATCATGTTGGATGGACTCCCCGACATTTTAGCCACGCCGGCAGCACTCAAGAGCTTGTCCGCCTGCTGGTGGAATTCCGTGTTCGTGTCCAGGATCAATTCACAGTCGCACGGACAACAAAATATTGGGTGCACCCCAAACTGTATTTTTCAGATACCTCAAATAAAAACGCCATCATGTTTATATTTCAATAAAAATTGTATTTTAGCAAATTGTTTTGGCTGTTTTAACTCACCCAAACGCACAGATTGCGAACGTCAAACCAAATACAAGAAAACGAATCCGGAATTATATAGAACCAACACACGGGAATAATGAAAAAAACAATTTTACTCATTTCAGTTTTAGCATTTCTGACATTGAATAATCATGCACAAACAGTAACCGACATTGACGGCAATGTTTACAATACTGTAATTATCGGTGGTCAAAAATGGATGAAGGAAAACCTGAGAGTAACCCACTACAGAAATGGTGTACAAATTCCTAATTTTATTTCACCTGCATCCTGGACAAATAACTATACAACCGGAGCTATGTGTTATTACAACAACGATTCTTCGACGTATGCATCAACTTATGGCGCGTTGTACAACTGGTATGCAGTCATCGATACTAACAAAATATGCCCCGAAGGCTGGCATGTACCAACCAATTCAGAATGGAATATTTTGGAAAAATATATCGACCCTACCGTTGATACAACGTTTTTTGGATTAACAGGAACTGATTTTGGCGGAATGCTCAAAGAAACAGGAACATCACATTGGACATCCCCCAACACTGGCGCAACCAATAGCAGCGGTTTCAGCGCCCTGCCTGGAGGCTACCGATATATTTATGCTTCATACACCGATATTGGAAACTATGGCTATTGGTGGTCGACAACTGGTTTTGATACTGAAAATGCCTGGGATCGGCTGCTAAGCTTTGATAATTCTCAGGTATATCGCGCTTATCATGATAAAACGCTTAGTGGTTTTTCTATTCGTTGTATTTGCGATAAAGAAACAAATATTGATGAAACTCTTCATCACGGACAATTTGAAATATTCCCCAATCCTGCCGTTAATACAATTAATATTGTGAGTTCCGAAGAGCAAACTGTATCAATGCAGATTTTCAATATCATTGGGGCTTGTATTGTAGAAACGAAGTTGTTTGATGGAAAAAATGTTATTGATATAAGTACCTTATCAAAAGGATTGTATATCGTTAAATTTACTGGAGACAATTGGATTGAACAGCAGAAAATTATAAAAGAGTAATGTACATGGCATAACAGCAAGGAAATGGATTGTAGTGCGAATAATTTGATTCTTTAGATTTTAAACTTAAAATCACTATCAATCGGCAAAACAAAACTTCAGCACAGCAGTAGTCTATGTCTAACAGTATTGAAGTTGAATAGAAGAAATTATTAAAACAATTAAAAAC
>CAZJOL010000021.1:0-20560 GCA_964547605.1 uncultured Bacteroidaceae bacterium
ACATCTCTTCGTATCTTTACCGGATAAAAACGGCCATTGACCGATTTGGGTTTCCGGGCGCAGTGAAGTGAACCTACCTTTGTTTCACTAACCTGAAAAACTCAAACAAATGGAAACGCAATGCACGTATAAACAAAGGACTATGAAGAGAGTCGTATTCGGATTATTGGTAATAGCCACCGGCGTATTGTGGATGATGCGCAACATGGGACTTATTGATGATTACACCGCTGGCATCATTTTTCACTGGCCCATGCTCCTGCTGGCCATTGGCTTCATTTCACTCTTCGGCGATTCGAAAATTTTCGGAATCATTCTGATGGCGGTGGGCGGATTTTATCTGGCCAGTCACATTTATGAAATTCCCATCGAATTCAGACAGGTGTTCTGGCCTGCACTGATCATTATTGCCGGAATCATGATTCTGTTCAAAGCGGGTCATTCATTCAAAAGCCGCATCCGCAAACAGATCCGTTCGAATGATATGATCGATGAAGTGAACATCTTCGGAGGAGGCGAAATCCGGGTTACCTCGACTCAGTTTCAGGGAGGAAAAATAACCGCAGTATTTGGCGGAAGCAATGTGATACTGCTTGACAGCGAGCTGGCAGAAGGAGACAACATTCTTGAAATATCGGCAGTATTTGGCGGCTTCAAACTGATTGTACCTGCTCACTGGAACGTAAAAATCGAAACATCGAATGTCTTTGGTGGTGTTGTTGACAAGCGGATCATGACAGGAACCGTTGATATGACAAGAACGCTCGTTATCAGAGGCAGTGCGGTGTTTGGCGGAGGTGAAATCACCAGCATTCTCGACTAAATGAAAAGCCGGAGCCACATCTTTTTCACTTATTTTTCAGCATGGATACTGATTACAGTATTCTATGCTGTTTTATTGTGGGTGGCCTACAACATCGATTTTCGCTGGGCTGTGGCCGACAGTGTGATCAGCACAACCTTGCTTTTCATCAATGGACTTGCGTTGTATTTCATGCTTCAATACGAAGACCACAAGCGGTTTACACGGGCCCGCTCCGTTTTTCAGCTGGTATTCGGATACCTGGTGGCGGTCTCTCTGTTTTATATTGTAAGCGATCCGTTGCTGCAATATATTTCCGAATCGAACGAAACGTACAAGTCTCTCTACGAGCTGTCGCGCATTCCGCGCATGATTGTGGCGGCCATGCTGTTGCTGCTCATGCTGCTCGCATTCAGACTGTATAAGAATCTGCAGGTGCTTCGCGAAAAAACAGAGCAGGGAATGCGCCTGCAATCGCTGCTACAGGAAAGCGAACTCAACGCTTTGCGATGGCAGATCAATCCGCATTTTTTGTTCAACAGTCTTAACTCAGTCAGTTCACTTACCATTGCAAACCCGCAGCAGGCGCGCGAAATGATCATTAAACTCAGTGAACTCCTGCGATATTCCCTGCGTAAAAGCGATGAGCAGTTTTCAACGCTGGAACAGGAAATAAATCATATCCGCATTTATACCGATATTGAAAAAGTGCGTTTCGGCGAACGGCTGAACGTGGCCATTCATGCGCCTGACAAATGCCTCAGCATGAAAATGCCTTTCCTGATTTTGCAGCCCTTGATTGAAAATGCCGTGAAGCATGGTGTGTACAGCACCGAGCAGCAAAGCACCATTCAGGTGATCTGTGAATGCAGCGATCCTTTTCTGGTTATTACAATTGAAAACAGTTATGATCCTGAAGGCCGCACCAGGACTGGTACCGGTACTGGCCTCAGTAATACTGCCGGCCGCATCCGGCTGATGTATAACGATGATTCATTGTTCAGAACAAGTGATTCCGGAAATGTTTTTAAAGTGACATTAAAAATTCCTCAACGATGAAACTCAGTGTAATTATAGTTGACGATGAAAAACCGGCACGCGATATCATTGCTTCGTACGCCGCACAGCGGGCCGATCTTGAAATGGCAGGCGAATGTCAGAATGGTTTCGAAGCCATCAAGATGATCAATGAGCTGAAACCCGATCTGATTTTTCTCGACATACAAATGCCGAAAGTCGATGGCTTCGAATTGCTCGAAGTGCTGGAATACAGGCCTGCTGTTATTTTCTGCACGGCCTATGATCATTTCGCCGTTAAGGCATTTGAAAAAAGCGCCGTTGATTATCTTCTGAAACCGTTTTCTGAAGCGCGTTTCAACGAGGCGGTAGACAAGCTTATTTTACAGAAAAAACAAAGCGGATCTGCACAGGAAAAAGTGATTTCCGAAACGGATTCTTTGCGCGAAGAGTCGGGCGAAAAGGTTTCGAGAGTGGTTGCACGCCTTGGAAGCAATCTGCATGTCATTCAGGTCAGCGATATCCGCTTCGTTGAATCGCAGGATGATTATGTGCTGATTCATTGCAGCAAAGGTGATTTTCTGAAAGAAAAAACCATGAACTATTTCGAGAAGAATCTGCCGGAAGAATTTCTGCGCATTCACCGCAGTTACATTGTCAATATCCAATGCATCGACAAGGTTGAATTGTATGAGAAAGACACACATCTTGTCACGCTGAAAACCGGTGAGAAGCTTCGTGCCAGCCGCGAAGGATACAAGAAACTGCGGGCTCTTTTGTAGAGTTTATTTGTTGAATAATTTCATTTCAACGCGTCGGTTGGGCGCATAAACGGTGTCGTCGAAAACGATTCCGCGATAGGAAACAATCACATATGCACCCAGATTGAAGCGGGTGTTGATGTCTCTTGCAAGCGCCTGCATGTCATTCAGGCTGCCGTTTCCGGTGAAATAGGTATAGCCGTTTTTATTTTTGAGAGAAGAAATTTTGTACTTATTATAGGTTCTCCATTCAAAATATGCTTCCTGATTTTCTTTGGCAACAAAACCAATCTGCACGTGAAATGTCAGGTTTGGAATTTCGCGGTCCGATGCGGTTTTGCCGGCGGTGCCAATGATTCTCGAAGAGCTTATTCCCGCAGAAGAAAAATAACCTGAAACAGCATTCACGCGATCCTGAACAAGCTGAGTGTTGAGTTTTTCAGTTCCACGAACATCGGCAAATGAAGTGACAGAAAGATTCAGATAATCATATTTTTTCATCAGGTCGATGAGGCTGTCCATGATGCTTTTGTATTCCGGTACGATCTCGCTTGAGCCGGTTTCAAAAAAGGCATACAAAAGATTCGGATCGGCATTGTACACAAACGGTTTTGTTGTATCGACCGGTTTAATAATGGTTGGTTTCTCGAGATTGAAACTGAAAATGTCATTGCCGCCTTTCGAGTCAGGATAACGGTTCGACACAAGATAACCCTCCCACGGATAATTTTTATACACCAATGAAAAGTCATTTCCGATGCTGTTGACGGGGGCTTTCATATTCACAGGTGAGCTCCATTTACCGCTGTTGATGCGCGATACGAAGATGTCCATGTTTCCGTATCCCGGATGACCATCGGAAGCAAAATACAACAATGAATCGTGGGCTGTGATGTAAGGAAACATTTCATCGCCGGGTGTGTTGATGTTGTTTCCCGCATTTACTGCGGTACTCCATGATGTGCCATCGAAATCGGAGTAATAAATATCGGTACCGCCAAAGCCACCGGGCATATCGGAAACGAAATATATTCGTTTGCCGTTGCCGGCCAGACATGGATGCGAAAAGGTGTATCCCTGCGGAGCGCCGGAGGGAATGAATGTTTTTTTATCCACGGAAATTTCGGAAGGGCTCAACTCTTCACCTGTTGGTGTGACTTTTATTTTTTTTGTCAGCAAAACTTCCTTGCCATAGGCCGGAACATAGGCCGTGAAGCTGCTTGAATCCTTTGCCGTAATTTTTTTCAGAGCAACTGAATTGTTTTTATAAATGAAAATATTGAAAATCTGCGGATCTTTATAATTGCTCGTCACTCCGTTTTTTTCAAGCAGAAAACGGCTGTTGCTGCTGAAATGCAGAACACCATCCGATATCCATGGAAACATTTCATCACTGTCGGTATTCAAATCGGAAATTTTTCCGGTTGAATATTTCGTTTTGTTTTTGTTCCATAATGCAATGCTGTCGCAGGAGCGAATCCGCTGATCGGCCTTGAAATCATCCGGGAATGCGGTTTTGTAGATGTTGTACTGTTCTTTTGCCTTGTCATATTTTCCGTTTATCCGCAGTACTTCGCCGTAATAAAAATGCTGGATATTTTCTTTTTTCGGATGTTGCAGAATTCTTTCATAGACAGCTTCGGCCTTGACAAAATCATGCATCATGATGTAACAATATGCAAGATTGGTCAGGTCAGAATATTCAGGATTATTTCCCGTCACTGTTTTTTCAAACAAAACAGAAGCTTCTGCATAGCAGCCTTTGTTCATAAGTTCGGACGCATTGGCCGATTGAGCTGAAAGGCGTGCTGACATCAATAAAATCAGTACCGAAGAAAAAAATAAACGCATCATATAATCAGGAAAAACTTAGTTGAATAGTGGTGTGCTCTTGCAATTCTGCCTTAATGCACCTTTTTTGTAAATGCGGTATGTAAGGTTGATTTCGTGGCTGCCACTCGAATAGTTTTTGATATCGCTCATGGTGATATCGTAGGAATAGCCGATGCAGAAATCGTCGAAATCAAGGCCGATCATTACAACAGCTGCGTCATTCATGCGATAGGAGCCACCCAGCCAGAATTTATTTTTGTATCCGAATCTTCCGTTGAAGTCCATCTGAATGGGAGTGGTTTCCTGGAACTGCAGCAGGAACGATGGTTCGAAAACAAAATCATCATTAAGCTTGAATGTGTATCCGCCGTTGGCGTAATAGGTCCTTTCGACGGGATTGTCGACCAGGCGGTTCATGTCAAACAGATCTTTCTTTACTTCGAGCAGATTCTGAATGGAGAATCCAAGATAGTACTTGTTGGTTTGTGAGAGATAAACGCCAAAATTGGCATCGGGGCAGAACTGGTTGTTGAAGCCATTGGTGATGGCAATATCATCCGGCTCGTTGGTCGTGAGTTTATCCTTGTCAACGAAATGCTGAAAGAATACACCAGACAGACCGAAGCTGAGTTTGCGCGAAAAGTCGCTGTTCAGCTTAAGCTGATAGGAAACCGACACATTCATTCCTGTACGCCTTGTCGGGCCGGTCACATCATTGAAGAAATAACCACCTAATCCAACGTTGCTGCCGAGATAGGAGTGTGCCGAAAGTGACTGTGTCACCGGTGCTCCGTTGATTCCATCCCATTGTTTTCGGATGTTGAAATTTATCGGAACGTAATTGTAATTCCCGGCAATGGCAGGATTAAGTACAAAACGGTTCATCATGTACTGACTGTTCAGTGACAATTGCTGTGCAAATGTGGCTTGTGCAAACAGCATTAAAACCAGAGGAAGAAATATTTTTTTCATAACAATTATATTCTTAGCGGACAATGGTGATTGTTCCCTGTAACGTCTGGCTGTCAGGGGTCAGCCGGATGAAATAATAATAGGTTTCGGCCGGAATCGGATTTCCATTCCATGTTCCGTCCCAGGGAGTCCAGGTGCCGTTTACAGAGTAAACTTCCTGTCCCCAGCGATTGAAAATCTGATAAGATGATTCAGGATAAAGCTCGCTGTTGTTGATCACCCAGGCGTCATTCACACCATCTCCATTGGGTGTAAACGATGTGGGAATATCTATGCAATCGATTTCAATGAGTGCAACTTCGATATCAGCATGCCCGGTGCAACCCATCATATCCGTTACAGTCAGCGAATAGGTACCGGCAAGCAGGTCGGCCAGTGATGCTGAAATATCGCCGGTATTCCACAGATAATCATAGTTTCCGTTGCCACCGGTTGCATAGGCGGAAATGGTTCCGTCGTGCTGATCGCGGCAGGTAACAGGTGTTGTTGAATAGGTGATTGCAATGCTGTCTGGCTGTGAAATGGTCACGCTGTCGACTGTCAGGCAGCTGTGATTGTCGGTCACTGTCAGCACATAGGTTCCCGCTGACAGAGCTGAAATGTCTGATGTTGTTGCGCTGTTGGACCAAAGGTAAGTGTATGGGGTTGTTCCGCCGGAAACCACTGCTGATGCGGTTCCGGTGCTGCTGAATGCACAGTATGCATCCGTAAACGAAAGGTCGGCGACCAGTAAATCCGGCTGCGAAATTATCACGGTGTGGCTTCCGGTGCAACCGAGTGTATCAGTCAGTTGCAGTAAATACTGACCTGCCGGCATTCCTGAAATATCTTCTGTAATGGCAGCCAGCACATATTGCGAATTCAGCCACTCGTAGGTGTATGGCGCAGTTCCGCCGGTGATGGCAACATCAATACCGCCGTTGCCTAGCCCGAAACAGGTCACATCCGTGATGGTCTGTGTAAACACGAAGTTGTCGGGTTGCAGAATTTCAATGGTGTCTGCGGCGGTGTTTCCAAAACTGTCTGTAATGGTAATGGAATAAATACCTGCCTGGAGACCGGTTACGCGTGTTTCAGTGCTTCCGGTTGACCAGAGGTAGGTGTAGGGCGGAGTTCCTCCTGATGCTTCAGCTTCGGAAGTTCCGTCGCTGCCACCGAAGCACGTAATAAGTGTTCCGCTTAGCGAAACGGCGAGAGGGTCAGACGGTTCGCTGATGTAAACACTGTCGGTAATGGTGCATCCGTGGTCGTCGGTGACAGTCAGCAAGTACCATCCTGCCGGAATATTGGTCAGATTCTGTGTTGTGGCACCATTGGACCATGAAAAGATATAAGGGGAAACTCCTCCGCCAACCGTGCTGTTGACCGATCCGTTGGATCCGCCGAAGGAAGTCACATTGGTTGAAGTGAGTGAAAGCTGTAGCTCGGTTGGCGAGCTTACTGTTGCCGAACTGTTCAGATGACAACCGTTTGCATCGGTGACAGTGACGTAATATATGTCGTTGCCAAGTGAATCCTGATCTTCTTCAGTCCAGGACAATACATAGGTCTGATTCGCCCAGGTGTAGGAGTAGGGCAGTGTTCCGCCACCTGCTGTCACATCAACGGTTCCGGTCAGTTCTCCGAAGCAGTTGTTGTCAGTTGAAGAAACAGCCAAGGTAAGTTGCGGAGGATTGGTTAATGTCACCGAAGTGTCGGATGTGCAGTTGTTGGCATCGGTGATAACTACATTATAGGTTCCGGCTCCGATGCCAGAAAGATCCTGTGAAGCCCAGGTGCCTGCATTCCAGTTGTACACATAAGGTGTGGTACCGCCCCAGACGGTCAGATCAACCGATCCGTTCAGATCGCCGAAACAGAGTGGGTTTTCGGATGTGAGCGAA
The DNA here is from genome assembly GCA_964547605.1 of uncultured Bacteroidaceae bacterium. Classification (GTDB taxonomy): domain Bacteria; phylum Bacteroidota; class Bacteroidia; order Bacteroidales; family DTU049; genus GWF2-43-63. The sequence continues at coordinate 7,269 of CAZJOL010000021.1, forward strand.
CGGCTGAGTGCTTGTGCCGGTTGCTCTATGATCGTTTCAATCGTGTCGCGGCATAAATTTGCATCAGTGATGTAAACAATGTATAATCCGCTGTCAAGATTGATTCTGTTTTGTGTGCTTGCGCCATCATTCCACAGAAATGTGTATCCGGGTTTTCCGCCAGCAACATTGAGGTTGATACTACCCGTACTTTGTCCGAAGCATTTCACATCAATCTGCGTCAGCGAAGAAGTGAGTTGTGGTGGTTCTGTTACATTGTAGATGTCAAATGCCACACAACCTGTCCCCTGATCAATTACCTGTACATCGTAGTATCCGGCAGGTTTCCCGGAGATATCATAGACTCCTGATTCACCTGACGACCATGAGATGGTGAAAGGTCCTGTTCCGCCTGTAATGCTAAGATGAACGGTGCCTAAGCTGTCCCCGTAACAGAGATTCGGATTTCCACTTAAGGAAACTGAAAAACAGGGTGCCGGGGAATTACTTTCTGTTGTGATGGGATTGCCGTTGTCGGCAAATGCCGCGGTAAACCACAGAAAAACTGAAATGCTCAATATTAATCTCATCTTCATTGATTAGCGGATTATGGTTACTGTACCTGTAAATGCTTCCTGTCCATTGTTGAGGTCAATGATGTAATAATACGTCTCGGCTGGAAGCGGATTGCCGTTGAATTTTCCATCCCATGGCGTTGTATAGGGCGATTGCTCGTACAGCAGATTGCCCCAGCGGTTGAAAATCTGAACGCGATGCCCGGAATACAACTCAATGTTGTTGATGACCCAGTCATCGTTCTTTCCATCGCTGTTCGGGGTGAAACTCGAAGGAATATTGATGCAGGCAGTTTCACTTTCAGGCAGTGTGTATTCCATCATCTTTGAACAGCCGTTGAGATCGGTTACTGTGACTGAGTAGGTCCCTGGTTCAAGATTGCTGATCTGATAGTTTGTGGCGGCATTTGACCAGAGATAATCGTAGTCTCCGGCTCCGCCTGCAACAGTCAGCGCAATCTGACCATCAGCGTTGTCGGAGCAGCTGACCTGAATGACAGTTGAGTTGATTACCACTTCGGACATGGTGCCAACATGATACACCGACACTTTTTTACATCCATGATCATCCGTTACAGTTACCGTATATAAACCGGTTTCAGCATTCGAAACATCCTGGCCGGTTTCGCCAGAAGACCATGCATAGAGATACGGAGCAGTGCCGCCTGAAACCGATAGATCAATGGTTCCGTCGTTGCCGCCCCAACAGCTGGTGATGCCTTCAACGGCCGATGTATGGATGCTGTCGGGCTGACCTACAAACAGCGTCTGAAGCGACTTACAGCCATTAGCATCGGTAACGATGATCTGATAATAGCCGCTGATAAGGTTCTCTAATTTATGTCCGTTGTTCTGCATCAGATAATCCGTATCGTCCCAGCGGATGTAATAAGGTGTTGTACCGCCTGAAACCAGCGCTGTAATCTGTCCGTCGGATGAGCCGAAGCAAAGTGCGTCGTCAATGTTATATGATGCAGAAAGCGAATCGGCGGGTTCGTTGATCACCGTTCCGCTGTAAGCCACACAACCATTGTTGTCAGTGATGGTGACCGTGTATGTTCCCGCTGTAAGTCCGTCCGGATTCTGAACGGCAGAGCCGTTTGACCAGAGGAAGAAATAGGGAGCTGTTCCGCCTTGTACGATGAGATTGACAGATCCTGCCGGATTGCCTTTGCAGAGAACATGTGTCGGCGATGCTGATGCGGTCAGCGGTGCGCCGGGTTGCGCAATCACAGTTTGTGCATATTGATGGCAGCCGTTGTTATCTGTAATGGTGACATCGTAGGAGCCTGCCGCAAGTGAACCGATATTGGCCGTGGAAGCTCCGTTTGACCAGTTGTAGGTGTAGGTTCCTGTGCCGCCGTTCACACTCAGTGTTATGCTGCCGTTGGTTTCACCGAAACAGAGGTTGTCAATTACCGAAAGATTGAATGCCATGGCGGGTGGTTCTGCAATGTGAACCGTTGTATCCCTGGTGCATCCATTCGCATCCGTTATGATGACTTTATAATCACCAACCGCAATGCTTCCGAGATTGGATGCGGAATGGTTGAGTGATTGTCCGTTGCGGAACCATTCATATGAATAAGGTGCAGTTCCACCCGAGGCAGCCACAGTGACTGATCCGGTAGATTCTCCGTTGCAGAAAACATCCTGCGTTGTCACAGAAATTGCAATGGGTGCTGATGGTTGAGTGATGTTGTAATTCAAAACATTCTGACATCCGTTGAAATCTGTTACGGTCACACTGTAGGCGCCTGCCGGAATATTGATGATTGCGGCGGTTGTGTCGGTCGTAGACCACTGATATTCATAAGGAGGCGTTCCCCCGGTTGTGGAAACCGAAGCGGTACCTGTTGACGATCCATAACATTCAACATTGGCTGACGAGGGTGTCGAAATCAGGGCGTAGGGCTGAGTAAGCGTGTATGATGAAACATTGGTGCAGCCATGACTGTCAGTAACAGTCAGCGTATATGTTCCGGCAACAACATTCAGCAAGTCTTCGGAAGTGGCAGTATTGCTCCAGTTGTATCCATAAGGTGCTGTTCCGCCGGTGGTGGTAATATTGACAGATCCTGTTGGAGTTCCGTTGCAGGAAACATTGGTCAGTACGCTTTCTACAGCAAGTGCAGCTGCGGGCTGTCCGATGACGAAAGAGCAGAAAGTGACACAGCCGTTGGCATCGGTGACAATTACATAATGGGTGCCTGCTGAAAGCCCGCTGACAGCATCGGTTGTTGCTGAGATGTTGTGAACGGTTCCGTTTGACCATTCATATCGGTAGGGTGGTTTGCCATGAACAACATTGGCTGTAGCCGCACCTCCGTTTACACCAAAGCAGGGCGCATCGGTGGGTGCAACCGTTACAACGAATTTTGCCGGTTCGATTCTGAATTTTGCTCCGTCAACATCGTTGAATCCGAGCATTTCCCAGTGACTGTTTACCCAGTCGTATTTGACATTGAAAATATTGGGCTGCAGATGCACCAGCGGTCCGAATCCCCAGGTGAAGCCAGGGAATACAACTGCGGGAGTACACCAGTTATAGGCAAAGCACCAGTCGCAAATATAGCAATACCATGGCCCGCAGGGCTCATAAATGGGAATGCAGATTTGTGGTATGACCTCTATATCATCCATCGAAATATGAAACTCAAGCATGTCAAAAATAAAGTCGAATGCTATGGAATCATATGTGTGATTGTTGAAATCATTTCGCATGACATAGTAGGGATCAATCTCCATAAAGTCATAGTTGCAGGGATAGCGGAACCGGAGCTTGTTTCCGACATCGAGCGTCACTGCCGAAGCTGTGCCTGTAGTAACCACTGAATTGGCAGGTGTGAGAACCTTATAATCTACATTTCCCGGAAAGGTCATGGTGGCTTTCACGGTTGGCTTGAAAGTGAGCCGCTGATTGTGATACAGTCCGAGTTTAAAAACCATGTCCATCAGTGTGTACCCGACGGTTACAGGGCCAAGCTCCCATTCATTTTCAAGATTGGCAAACACGGCACTGACATATGGAATATTCAGAGCCCCTATAAATTTGCAGACATTGAATTCAAGACTGGCGTATTCATATGGAGTGCTGGCCGAAATCATATTGTTTCCGGAAAACCAGGTTGTATCTCCGGCATTGCTTGGTAAATCAAGCGTTAATGTAACGATGCCATCATCGTCGGAAAAGCTGATGGGTAGATTTGATATGGGCCATTCCCAGAGCCCTTCAAGCACAGATACTCCCGTTGAGTTGCTTATATAAACAAGATCAAGGGTGTCAACCGGCATATCAATGTCAACAATGGTTCCGTTGGCGCAATCAAAAAAGCAGAACTGACCTCCGATATCAAATCCGAATCCGATGGCCATCCAGATCTGAAAAAGCACATTGTATTCGTCGCGTGTAATGGAGCTGCTATCTTCATTAGGGTCAAGCGCAGTTGAAATGGTTATTTCGTCTCCTTTCTCAAAAGTGCCGTCGGCCGGCATGGTCAGATTGATGTCGGAAATATAATCCACATCAACGCGCTCATTGCCGAATTCGATGCGCAGACCGGATCCGATCTGTCCCCATGTTCCGGCATTGACAACGGCACCGAACGGAAAACCGGCTATGGTTGTTATTCCGCCAATGGAGCCGCTTTCATTCCACGATACATCGAAAAATGGGATATCAATATCCACAAGCCCGCTGTTACCCTGCATCCACAGACTTTGGTCGGTAGTGTAGAAGTCGGCAGGTTGGGTTACCGTGGTTGTCTGTCCTGTGGAGGATAAGGCAGCTGTAATCAGTAAGCAGATCAGCAGTAATTTTCTTTTCATAGGCTCGTGTATTAATACTGAACCGTTATAAAACTGGACAGAATGACATCTTTAAGTAATTCGGAGAAAAGCTCCGGATAGTTGGCGGTCAGCAAGAGGGTGCTGTTGAGATCTCCTGTAAAGAACATGATTCGGTTGATTTTGGTTTTGTCAGCCGTAAAGCGTAGAAGATACATTTTTGCCGGCCGACCTTCCAGTGTTTTCATATCCAGCTCCTCAATCAATTCGGCTCCCTGTTTGAGAAAAACTTCCTTGTTCAGATTGGTCGTAACGGAAAAAAAGGCAGTTGAATTCATCTTTTGCCCAAGGATGGTTGAAGCTGTTCCGATATGTACATATCCATAGTGGTCTTCCTGTGAAAAAGGAGTGAAATAGAGAGGAAGCCGCAGTTTTGCGCCCGTATTGACGATTTCGGAATACGCTGTGTCAAGATCTTTTTCAATATAGAGCTTTGACTTCAACGAATCCGTGTAATTCTGTCCCAGAGCCGGACTAAACGCGACCAGAAACAGACTGATATACAGTAAGAATTGTTTCATCGGATGAAATTTCAATTTGGAGTGCAAGATACAGCAAAAAAACATATGCAGGGCTAACACATAAAAAATATATTCATTTTTTGCTGACAAACGAATATATTCTTTATTTTAGTCGCTTGAATTATTCTTTCATTAACAAACCGGTCTATGGTAAAACTGCTATTTTCTTTAATGCTGATACTGTGTACAGCGGTTTTTGTCTATGCTGACAAATACTATTGGGTGAACGGAAGCGGATACTGGTCCGACACCAGTCACTGGGCCACCACATCAGGTGGTTCAACATTTCATTCAGCTCTTCCGGGCCCGGCCGACACGGTTTTTTTCGATGCATTGTCGTTCAATGCCAACGGCAAAATCATTACAGTTGATACCTCGATGGCCAACTGTGCCATGATGGACTGGACAGGAGCGGCTTACAATGTTGAGTTCAATTCCGGCACCACGGATACACTGAATGTTTTTGGACATATTTATCTGTCTGATAAGGTCACTTTCAATTTTGCCGGATTGCTCCGGATATATGGCGTTTCAGGAGCACCAACCTATTTCGATACGAAGAATAAAATATTCAAATGCGATCTGGAAATGGCTGCTGATACGCTTTTGCTGCAAGGATTGCTTCAACTGCCTTACAACCGCCTGCTGCACACCGACGGTGTTTTCAATTCCAATGGACATCGGGTGGCTTGCCGCCATTTCAATACCGATGCGACCAGGATGGCATCGGTGCCTGTTGCTGCACCGAAATGGTTCAGCGCTGATTCGCTGACTGTCAGCGGTTCGTTTGCACTACCCAATGCTGCCTTTTTTGCTCAGACCGGACCATTGTTTTTTCAGAATTCAACCATCGACACAAACTACATCAACATGTACGCAAATGAGATGGTATGCGATGTGTACATGACCGGTAGTAAAAAAATGTATCTGCTGAGTCAGTTTAAAACCGCCGGAAAGCTTGAATTCAAGGGCGGTGGAAAGTTCTATTCACAGAACAGGCCGATGTATGTTGGTTCCATGCGGAATTCGACAACCCTCACCAAAACGGTAAGTCTCGGGACATCGCTGATTCAGATTTCAGGAACGGAAGATGCACTTTACCTGGTTGACACAAGACTAAATCTGGATGCTTCACAGGCAGATTTTGAGTTTACGCATTCAGGCCCTGACACGGTGGATATTTATCTGGGCAAGGATTCCGTTTTTACACTTGGCCAGGTGGAACTTCCGGTTACGTATTCACGGGTTTATTCTTCATTTGCAACCGCAAATCTTATAATCAATGCAGGGTCAACTGTCCTTCTGGCTCACGGTACTGAACTGACGGTCGATACAATCAATGCTGACGGCGCCTGCGGTCAGTATATTTATCTGTCTTCTTTCTGCTCGGAATGTCCTACCTGTGGCCAGGTCAGCAACTGCCCTTCGGATATCCCGCTCATTAATGCTGTTGATGGACCAATTACAGTATCGTATTTCAAAATTTCCTACAGCGGATTGTCAGGTGCAGTGATTCATGCCATCAATTCATTTAAATTCGATGGTGTCAGCGGCTGGGATGTGACAGAACCGACCGATGTCGGTACTTTGTACTGGATTGGCGGTACCGGTCACTGGAACGACGCCACACACTGGTCAAACACTTCTGGTGGAGCTTCCGGCGGTTGCATTCCTGTTCGTGGGAACAATGTTGTTTTCGATGAATTGTCCTTCAATTCCACAGATACCGTATTTGTTGATGAACCTGCTTTCTGTAATCAGATGAGCTGGGCAGATATAGATGAAATCGCTCTTTTGTCAGGAGATGGAAAAGTCTTTGCAGCCAGTTCGATTGTTTTTCATGATAGTCTTACTGTGAACGTTGGTGCGGGCATTGAGCTGCAATCAACAAACCCGGGTCTGAGAACCATCACTTCAGACCATGCGGAAATTCTTTCCGACATAATATTAAACACTTCAAGGTCATATAATCTGGCTGACACATTGATTTCGCAGGCCGATATCATTTTGCAGAAAGGTGACTTGTCGGTCAATAAAAAAGGTCTGCATTGCATGCACCTTGAAATGTCAGGAACGCAGACCAGAGCATTTGATTATGAGAAATCGCTTGTTGTTCTGACAGGACATGACACTGTCTGGAATTCCAATGGAACAGGTCTGACCCTGACTTCGGATTCCGGTACTGTGATACTTGCAAATCCGGGCACTGACCTGGTGATAGTAAAATCAAACAACAGTGTATTTGACACAGTAATGGTGGAGTCGCCCAGAGCCCGCATCTATGGCGGTGGTACTTCGGTTTTGCTTTCCGTTGACGCCGGTGTATCGCTCGAATTCGAACCAACCACCACCTGGTCATTCGACAGTCTGATTGTGAATGGTTCATGCACAACACCGGTTTCGCTTTCTTCCTTTATTGGTGAAAGCGGCACTGCAACACTGAATAAAACTGGCTACGACACACTGAATATTTCAAATGTAATAATTCAAAACCTGATTGCTGATTCTATTGGTGGCCGCGAATACAATGCTGCATCTTCGTATGGTATTGGTGTTACAACCGGCTGGATTTTCAGCGGCACTGCTCCCGGACAAACCTATTACTGGACGGGTGCGGTTGACAAAAACTGGCACATAGCCGGCAACTGGACACAATCGGCCATCATTCCGTTCATTGCTTCTGCATGCGTGCCGGGTCCTGCTGATACTGTTATTTTCGACGATGTCCATTTTGCGGCAACATTGAACGATACGGTCGAAATTCACCGAAACGCCATTTGCCGTGTAATGGATTGGAGCGGCATTGTGTTGAGAACTCCATCGCTGCTGAGCGAAGCTAATCTGCAGGTTTCAGATGATATAATTCTGGATCAGAATCTTGAACTTGGCTATTGTGGAGGTTTTTCGCCCAATGATGCAAATCCGCCTTCATTGATTCTGGCTCCGGCATTTGGTCAGGCCGACTTTGATCCGCTTTGCACGCGGTATGGTATAAACACTGTTGTAGCCGGCCTTTCATTGTCCGACACACTGTTCATGACCGATTCGCTGGTGACCGATTCCACTGTTTCTTTTGTTGTCAATTCAGGAACCTTCACATCGCAGGAATGGCCCATGCGGGTGGGTATTCTGAAAACGGAAACTGCGTCGTCCAAAAATGTGATTCTGAAAAACTCAAGCATTTCAATCAAATACACAGCGGTATTTCAGGATATGTCGAAACTGGCTCTTGATGCCGACTCTACAGATATCACCATGCCGGGCAACAAATCTTTCCTAAGCTATTTCGATGGCGGCAGTCAGCGCTTTTTCGATTTCGAAATGATCACTTTGCAGTCAGATTCTTTTGCAGCTGTGTATAACGGACAAATTTTCGGGGCGGATACATTCCGTATTTTCAAGGTACATCCCGATATGCATCTTTATTTCGAAGCAGGTAAGGAACAGACTTTCGACAGCGCCTTTGTTGCAAACGGAACCTGTCAGAAACCCATTTACCTTAATTCCACCGATACGGTTTCAACTGTTTATCTGACCAGTAATGCAAGTGACAGTATCAGAACCCAGTGTGTCAAAGTGAAAAACATCAATGCCACAAACGGTGCAGTTGCAGTTTTCAGCACTGATTCGGGCAATAACACCTACTGGCGCTTCGATGCAGTGCCGGCAACAACAGCTTCATTCACCGTATCGGGAACCACATGCTACGGCGACAGTGTGCATTTTGTGAATACTTCTACGGCTTACAGCGGCAATCAGACCGATCTGACCTTCAAGTGGTACATGAAGGATACAACAATGACCACGACAGCCGTATCACCGCCCTATCTGTTTGACAACAATCAGACATATGGTGTCACACTGGTTTCCACCTATACAAACGGCTGCTCCGATACATATTCGGACTCCATTACCATTTACAAACCAGTGATCAGTCTCAGCTCGAGCGATGCCGATACAACAATATGTGCGGGCTCATCTGTGACCATGACTGCCATTTCGCCCAATCCCTCGCCTGATTTTTATTTCTTCTCAAATGGTGTACCTGTGATCCAGTCTCCGGATTCTGCAAAATACCGCACTGATTCCATAACAAACGGTGAAAACATTTTTGCTGTCGTCAATTATATGGGATGTCTTGACTCCAGCGGAATTTTCACTTTTGCAGTTGATACATTACCCGTTGTACTGCTGAACAGCAGTGATGCCGATTTGTCCATTTGTCTCGGAGACTCTGTGACATTGACTGCTGCCGGTGCCGATCAGTACCAGATTTTTCTTAATGGTACTGCTTACAATAATGTTGGTGCAACAGCAAGCTGGACAACCGATACCATTGAAACAGCCGATGAATTCACGCTTTATGGAAGAAACATTTCAACGGGATGCGAGTCCTACAGCGATGACTCATTGCAGTTCACAGTGATTCCTTTGCCTGTGGTGGGCCTCACTTCATCCGAAAGCGACACCACTCTTTGCGCCGGAGATACGATAACCATCCATGCTTCAGGTGCAAGCGAATATGTTTTCTATCTCAATGGTGTGCCGATGGGCCCGCAGACAACGGTTGACAGTGTCGTCATTTCAACATTGTCCAACAATGATATTGTCAGTGTAGAGGGAATTTCCGTTTCGGGCTGCCGCAATTTTTCACCGGGCTCACTCGAATTCCATGTAGAGATTACTCCGCTGCTTTCATTCATCAGCGATGACGTCGACAGCCGCATTTGTGAAGGTGAATCCGTCACTTTCCAGGCAGGCGGTGCTACCGAATATCAGTTCTATATCAACGGTACACCCACCGGCGCATTTGGCACCAATAATTCACTCACATCGACATTCACAAACGGACAGACAGTCGCTGTTCAGGGACGTCTTGGAAATTGTTATTCCTATGCAGATTCCATATTCACCATCGATGTTCGTCCGAATATCACCTGGACTTACTCCGACAGCGTGATATGCGCAAACGAGTTCATCGATCTCGAAGCTGACGGCGATACGGTCTATCAGTATTTCATCGATTATGTTGCTGTCACTCCCTTGCAGTATGACTCGCTGTATCATGCATCCGGCCTGACAGACGGGCAGGTGATAACGGTCAGCGGAACACAGTACGCATGCACCCCGTCGCCATTGGTTGTAACTGTTCATCCGGTTCCTGTGGTTACAGTCGCTTGCTCTGATCCTGACACTGCAATCTGCCAGGGAACCAACATCGCTTTCACTGCGTCTGGTTCTGATACATACGGCTTCTACGTTAACGGCACAGCAACCGGACCATATTCAACGATCAATGTGTACTCAACTACGACTCTGAACAATGGCGACGCAATCAGCGTTCAGGCATATTCGGCCGATGGATGTCTTTCAATAGCCGAAGATACATTCGTTGTAGAAGTGGCTCCCAATCCGGTTGTCAATGTACTACAATCCGATCCCGATCTGACCATTTGCTACGGAGACACAGTTGATTTCAGCGCTTCAGGAGCAACAACCTATGAATACTTTGTGACGGGTGCTTCGCAAGGCGCTCCATCAGCGGTTTCCACCCTTACACTGAGCAATCTCTCCAACGGCGATATTGTTACAGTTCAGGGTACAAGCGGCTATTGCACCACCACTTCGGCCGATGTTTATCAGTACACTGTGAATGCCATTCCGAATGTATCATTCAGTCCGGTGTCCGGCATTTCGGTTTGCACCGGCGACACGGTTCAGCTTCTTGCAGGTGGCGCATCGACATATCAGTTTTATGTTGATGGATTGCCATGGGGTGTGGCCTCCGGCAATTCATTGTTTGAATGCGACACGCTTACAACCGGTCAGGTTGTTTCGGTTGAAGGAACGCTGGTCGGATGTACAGGTATTTCAACACAGACTTATTCTGTTACAGTCAACAATTATCCGTCTCTGTCATTTGTCAATGATATCCCGTCCGGCTCCATCTGCTACGGTGACACCGTCACCTTCGAAGGAAACGGAGCACAGAATTACACCTTCTATCTCGAAGGAATGCCCGTTTCGGATGATTCATTATTTGTTTCTGCTGAGATGCAGAACGGACAGGAAGTGACATTGTACGGATACAACGGCGTTTGTGGTTTGTGGGCCGATACCACAATGACGGTTTATGTCAATTATGTTGATGTATCACTTGCATCAGACATGCTTTCATCAGCTGTATGTGACGATACACCTGTTGAGTTTACCGCAACCGGAGCAGACCTGTATGAGTTCTTCATCGATGGTATTTCGCAGGGCAGCCCTTCGGCAACCAATGTGTTTACCGCATCTTCGTTGAGTAACGGACAGGTTGTTTCTGTGAATGGAACATCGAATTCATCGGGATGTACTCAAACGGCATACAATGATATTTATGTTCACACAATCACAATTCCTGTTGTCACCGCTTCGCCGGATGATGTATTCTGTGAAGGCGATTCAGTGCTGCTTACAAGCAGTGTGAATGAAAACAATCACTGGTTCTTTGAAGGCACTCCTGTAACCGGCGTGACTGATTCAACCATCTGGGCCTACGAAGGAGGTTATTATTACTCTGTTGTTTCAGCAGGAAGTGAAGGCAAGGTGTGGTCGTGCGGCGAAAACAGTCTTGGCCAGTTTGGCGATGGCACAACATTAAATAATATTCAATTGCAGGCTTCGCAATTAAGCAGCGTTGCAATGGAAGTGGCTTGTGGAGCCGAATTCACTCTGGTGCTCAACGATGATGGAACCGTCAGTGCCTGGGGCCGCAACGAATTCGGAGCACTTGGAAACGGAAACTTTACTGATTCAAATATTCCTGTTAATGTCGGCAGTCTGACAGGTATTCAGAAAATTGCTGCAGGAAATCGTTTTGGCCTTGCGCTGAAATCCGATGGTACACTGGTGTCGTGGGGCGAAAACACTTACGGACAACTTGGCTACGGCAATTATTCCACCAGCAATTTCCCGTTTGCCGTTCTGAATATCGACAGTGTAATTGATGTTGCTGCCGGCGAAAATCATGCGCTGGCACTGACCGAAAACGGCCATGTTTGGGCCTGGGGACGCAATCAGGCGGGACAGCTGGGCGACAGTACACAAATCAACCGTAATACTCCTGTGTTGGTGAAACATCTCGACAATGTTGTTGCAGTCACTGCAGGAGCCAATCACAGCATGGCACTCAAATCGGATGGTACTTTGTGGGTATGGGGAAACAACGCCAGCGGCCAGCTCGGAACAGGCGACCATAATTCTGCCTGGACTCCCGTAAAAGTAAATCTGTACAATGGCATTTCTGCATTCGACGGCGGATTCGCTCATTCGCTGGCCTGCGACACGATGGGAATGGTGCATGCCTGGGGTGATAATACCTACGGACAGCTTGGAATATCATCAGTGGCCGAATCTCTTTATCCGCTGTGTTCCGATGTCAGCGGCGGCATTGTAGATGTGAAGGCAGGAAAATATTCTTCCTATGCACTCAGGGTTGACAGCAATCTTGTAAGCTGGGGACAGAATCAGGCCGGCCAGCTCGGACTCGGTGGAACAGCCAATGTGTTCACAGCGCAGGTAATTGACCAGACCTTCGGAGTCGGTTCATTTGATGCGGGCGACAGACATCTGGCTGTAATACCTGTTCATGATCAGTCCTGCTCTCCTTCAGGTATAACACTTACAATGGACACTGTTCCTGTTGTTGATATTGCTCTGAACGGTCTTATCCTGTCAACCACCACAATCGGCGTATCATATCAGTGGTATTACAATGGCAGTGCGATTCCGGGTGCTACCGGTACATCAGTGACCATTGCAGCATTCGGAACATATTATGTTGTCGTTACTTTTGCCAATGGATGCTCCGGCTTCTCCGAAGAGTTTGATTATGGTGTCGGCATGGATGAATATGGCGTATCGCAATTGCTGTTGTATCCAAATCCTTCCAATGGTGAATTTACCGTAATGCTTTCTTCAAACGATCAGGCGCGGTCGTGGAGGATATTGAATTCTCTCGGACAGGTTGTTGCTGCGCAGAATGAATTGAATAATGCCGTGTTTGAAGTACGCGGAGTTGCGCTCTCACCGGGCGTTTACAGCATTCAGGTCATTTGCGGCGATGGCGCAGTGAGATCAGCTAAATTCACTGTGACAGAATAATTGCCGTCTGAATAGTTTTATCAGAAATCAAAAGAGCTTAAAGATTGATTTTCTTTAAGCTCTTTTTTCTTTAAATGTGTTGTACAAAAATGAATTGTTCTGTAATTCAAAAGCTCTTACAACGCATCGCAACATTCCGCTTCCGACTTTGGCGGATCAGGGTTGTTTCTGTTTTTGGTTCTACTGTCATTTTAATGGGTAAAGAAATAACCCGCCATGAAAAAAC
>CAZJOL010000022.1:0-20409 GCA_964547605.1 uncultured Bacteroidaceae bacterium
ACATAACGCTTGGCAGCTTGGCGAAGGTGGCACAGCAGGAAGCCAAAATTTAGCACAATGTTTCGTGCCACTTTTGCCAAACTGCTTGTTATCGGCTGCCCTTCTTTAGAAATGTTTAATAACAATTTATCAAGCCATATATTCGGTTTCATATGGAGAAAATTGTATTTTAGCAACCGAAAAAAACCATCCAAAAATGAAAAAAATCCACTTACTGTTTTCATTTCTGTTGATTATTATATGGGTTTCCCCCGTATTTTCACAGATTAGTCAGGGCGGAACGCCCCGATCGTTTTCGATGCAATTAGACAGTAAACAGGCTGCACAGGTTCCGGTCATTCAGATGATTGATGTCGATGTGGACTCACTCAGAGCCGAAGATGCAATCAATGATTCTTTAAAGGACCGGCCATGGCGCTTCGGCGAGAATCTGTTTGTTGACATTGATGTAAAAGCCGATGGTCAGCTGATTCAGATGCCAAATGGCGACAAGATTTACCGCGTTTCCATTTATTCACCGGAAGCGGTATCCATCAACCTGACTTTTGACCGGTATCATCTGCCAGCTGGCGCAGACTTGTTTGTGTACAACAGCGATCGGTCTGACGTTCTGGGTGCTTTTACTGAACAGAATAATCAGGACAATGGAATTTTTGCCACAGCGCTTGTTAAAGGTGATTTCATCACTATTGAGTATTTTGAACCAGCTACGGTTGATTTTCCTGGTGAAGTTCACCTTTTCAGGGTTACACATGGTTACCGCGGCATTAAAGAATTCACCAAGGCTTTTGGCGATGCAGGCTCCTGCAACGTTAACGTAGCCTGTCCTCAAAGTGCCGGTTGGGAAAATCAAATCAAATCAGTATGTATGCTTGTTTCCGGTGGTTCCGGTTTTTGTACCGGTTCGTTGGTAAACAATACTGCAAATGATGGTACTCCGTATGTATTAACGGCCAATCACTGCTATTCTGATCCAACCAGCTGGGTGTTTTATTTCAACTGGCAGAGTGCCACGTGCACAAACCCCGGCACATCACCGACCTATAATCAGATTTCAGGCTCAACTCTGAAAGCCCGTAATGCCGCAAGTGATTTTTGTCTGGTTCAAATGAATTCAACACCACCCTCTTCTTACGGCGTCTATTATTCAGGCTGGAATCGGGCTGCCGATGCCACAATTTCCGGAACTTCATATGGAATTCATCATCCACAAGGGGATATTAAAAAAATATCATGGACGACGATCGCATTAACTACAACGGACTATCTTGGAACCACCAATCCTGGTGACGGTTCCCATTTAAGAGTTACTTCGTGGGCTGATGGAACCACTACTGAAGGCGGTTCTTCGGGCTCACCTTTATTTGATGCCAATCACAGGATTGTAGGTCAGCTGCACGGTGGGTATGCTGACTGCGGTAATACATCAAGTGACTATTATGGTCGTTTTAGTGTTTCGTGGACCGGGGGCGGGACCAGCACTACACGCTTGAGTGATTGGCTTGACCCAATGGGGAATGAAACAACTACTCTGGACGGATACGATCCTAATATCCCTACTTCTATCGCGCTTGACGCGCAGATATCATTTATTCAATCTCCAGGTAGTTCTGCTTGTGGAATAACCAGTGTTACCCCTACCTTTACCTTGCGTAATGCTGGTTTGACCACGATAACTTCTGCTACCGTTTACTATAAGATTGATGGAGGTACTCCAGTTTCTCAGACCTGGTCTGGATCGATGGCTACTAATGCTACCACTACCGTTACATTTCCAGCTGTAGCATTAACATATGGAGCTCATGCAATAAAAGTCTGGTCTTCTTTACCGAATGGAAGTGCCGATGCGAATAATGCCAATGATACTGCAAAGAAAGCTTTTACACTGCTCAGTGGCGTCTACACTGTTCCATTTGTTGAGCTTTTCAACAATGCATTCCCTCCTGAATGCTGGGCAACCTATATTGGCACCAATGGTCTGGGGACAGCAAACAACTGGACTACTTCCACCTCAACATATGAAGGTTTGGGTGCTGCTTATGTTGATTTTGAAAACGTTTCGGGTGGTACTGCTGAAGACTGGCTCGTTACTCCGCTCATTACATTGCAAAATGGTTCGGCAATGTCGTTTTATCAAAAACAGTATTATTCTAGCAATTATGGATCTTCCTATTCAGTAAGGGTTTCTACAACATCCCAGACAGCTCCGGCTTCTTTCACAACAGTAAGTACCTGGGCTGAATCAACTTTCTCAACTTCGTATACCAAAAAAACCATTGACCTCAGCGCATACAATGGTCAGAGTGTTTACATCGCTCTGGTTATGACGAACGATGATGGCGATGATTGGTTTGTTGACAGTCTGAAAGTATATGGCACCTGTACAACCCCGGTTGCAGCATTTGCAGCATCGAGCACAAGCACATGCACAAGTACGACTGTTACATTGAACGATGGTTCTACCGGTACTCCTACATCATGGGCATGGTCAATAACTCCGGCTACTTTCAATTTTGTGGGTGGAACGAATGCAACAAGTCAGAATCCTCAGGTTGAGTTTACAGCCGCCGGAACTTACACTATTCAACTCACCGCCACCAATGCATGCGGTTCGGATGCAGAAAACAAAACCAACTATGTTACTGTTGTTGCTGCTCCTGCACAGCCCAGCGTAATAACCGGAAACATCAACCCCTGCTCGGGTGCAACAGGCTTAACTTACAATGTAACCAATGTAGGCGGCGTTACCTATAACTGGTCTGTACCAACCGGATGGACAATCACCGCCGGTGCCGGTACCAATTCTATAACAGTAACAGCCGGAACCGCTGCAGGAACCATTTCGGTTACCCCAAGCAACGGATGCGACGGTACTCCGCAGACTCTGGCTGTAACGGCAAACACTGTTCCTGCTCAGCCCTCTGCCATTACCGGTCAGATCGGACCTTGCCAGACAACTACTGAGTATTATTCAGTGACAAATGTTCCCGGAGTAACTTACACTTGGACTACTCCAGCAGACTGGACAATTGATGCCGGGCAAGGTACAAATTCAATTACTGTTACATGCGGTGCTTCAAGTGGAACCGTTCAGGTTACTCCTTCCAATACCTGTGGAAACGGAACACCTCAGACTATAACGGTTACTTCTTCATTATTGCCGTCGCAGCCTTCGGCTATTGTTGGTGACAATACTCCTTGTCAGACTTCACAGACATATTCTGTTACTACTGTTGCCGGTGTCACATACACCTGGTCATTCCCTGCCGGCTGGTCAGTTACCGCCGGACAAGGCACC
Organism: uncultured Bacteroidaceae bacterium; assembly: GCA_964547605.1. Lineage (GTDB taxonomy): Bacteria > Bacteroidota > Bacteroidia > Bacteroidales > DTU049 > GWF2-43-63. The sequence goes on from CAZJOL010000022.1 coordinate 3,299, forward strand.
AATTCAGTTACAGTAACACCATCAGCTACGGCCGGTACAATTACCGTAACCCCATCGACCGGATGCGGAAATGGTACAGCCCAGACTCTGAGCGCTACTCCCGAGCCCGCTGTTGCCCAGCCATCAGCCATTACCGGTGCAGCAAGCCCATGTGCCGGAACTTCACAAACATATTCTGTAACCAATGAAACAGGTGTTACCTACACATGGTCTTTCCCAACCGGATGGTCAATCACAGCTGGTCAGAACACAAACAACGTCACGGTAACGACATCTGCCACTGCAGGTACAGTCACGGTTACACCTTCCAACGCCTGTGGAAACGGAACACCTCAAACTTTATCGCTCACGCCATCGGTGGTTCCTGCACAGCCGATTATTACGGGTCCTCCAACACCTTGTCAGGGAACATCTGCAGTATATGCTGTTTCTGGCGTAGCCGGAGAATCATATAACTGGTTCGTACCGGCCGATTGGACAATAACAGGTGGACAAGGTGGAGCTGCTATTACAGTCAATGTTGGGGCTACGACCGGACCAATTGCTGTTACTCCAACCAATATTTGCGGTACGGGTCCAACAGGCAGCATGACGGCTATTGTTGAAACTGCACCCTCACAGCCATCTGTTATTACTGGCAACATCAATCCCTGCACCGGTTCGTCGCAGGTGTACTCTGTATCGAATGTGGCAGGGGTAACTTATACCTGGACGCTCCCTTCGGGCTGGATCCAGACGGCTGGGGGTACATCAAACAGCATTACCGTTACAACCGGCAGTACGGGCGGATCAGTTTCGGTTGCTCCTTACAACTCTTGCGGAATCGGCTCAGCCCAGACGCTGACTGTTACCTCACAACCTGCTCCGACTGTTGATCTCGGTCCGGACCAGACCATCTGCAACGATGAATCGACCACCCTCGATGCCGGAGCTGGCTTTACGAGCTATTCCTGGACAGGTGGAGCTACAACTCAGACACTCACAGTGGATGGCGCTGTACTTGGTGTCGGCAACCATACGATTACTGTTACGGTGACAAATTCATACACCTGTTCAGCCAGCAACGATATCATTATCACTGTCGAAGATTGCTCAGGAATAGAAACAGCTACCCTTCAGATTGGCAATGTGTATCCGAACCCTGCCAGCGAAAGCATCAACATTGCATTTGCTGCAGAACACAACAATCTTGTGATCAATCTTTTTGATGCAACAGGTCGCCTTGTAAGTTCACAGTCTTTGAAAAACACCACATCCGGAAATGTAGTAGTGATCCCTGTATCACAGCTGTCAGCCGGAGTTTATTCTTTGCAGCTTGTTTCTGAGGAAGGAATTCAGATAAGCACAGTTGTCATAGAATAAAACAAATATTCTTTCAAAAAAATCCGGGCTGAAAAGCCCGGATTTTTTTTGCATCAAAAGCTTCATAACAAGGTAAACCAATTCATACAAATTCATTAGGTTTGCAAAATAAATACAGCTATGGACAATCTATTTTTACAGGAGCTGGATCCGCAAATCGACACATGGGATGTAATTCTCAGGTTGTTTCTCAGTTTTGTTGCCGGTCTCATCATCGGCATAGAACGCGGCCGGCACAAGCAGGTGCTCAGTTTGCGTCCGCACATACTCATTGCGGTCGGATCAACACTGGTCATGCTGATTTCCATTTATATGCCCCAGATTTTCGGAGCCGACAAGAATTACGATCCGGGCCGTATTGCGGCACAGGTGGTTTCAGGTATCGGCTTTCTGGGTGCCGGAGCCATTATCCGTATGGGCGTCAATGTGAAAGGTCTGACTACCGCAACCACCATTTGGGTGGCGTCGGCCATAGGACTGGCCATTGGAGCTGGTTTTTATCTGGCTGCTCTGGTTGCCGTGATAGTTATTTTAATGGTTCTGATATTCATTGATTATCTCGAAAAAAATGTTTTCCGTGAAAGTCTCTATAAGGTTGTCACGGTGAAATTCGAAGGCCTTGATGACCGTAAGGAAGATGTAGTGGCTGTTTTGAAGAAGCATCAGGTGCGGATTCTCACTATCAATGTTGAGAAGGATTTTGAAAAGCAGCAGACCAAAATGTATTTCCAGGTACATATTGCCATGCATGCTGATACCGAAATAATGTGCAATCAGATTTCCGAAACGTTTTCTGCAGGCAATCTGAGGTTTGTCGGATTTGAGACAATGGAGTAGACAGCATGGAATCAATCAGAGAGATTTACAGAATCGGTTATGGGCCTTCGAGCAGCCATACCATGGGGCCTTCGCGCGCCGCGGAGCAATTTCTGAAAACCGCTCCCGGAGCCGAAAAGTACAGGGTGCACTTGTACGGAAGTCTTGCCCTTACCGGAAAAGGTCACCTGACAGATGTTGCCATTGCCGGAATCCTCTATCCATCCGAGGTCCAGTTTATATGGCATACTGACGAGGCATTGCCTGAACATCCCAACGGGATTATTTTCGAAGCGCTGGATGCAGAAGGAAAAGTCATCAATGAATTGAAGATTTACAGCACAGGCGGTGGCCAGATTTCTGAACATCCCGGGAAAGAAAAGGGGCATCATCTGTATCCGCTGCACACCATGCATGACATAATGAAATGGTGCGATGATAACGGAACGCAGCTTTGGGAATATGTTGTGCAATGCGAAGGAGAATCGATTCTGGCATATCTTGCCGAAGTCTGGACTGTTATGAAAAGCAGCGTCCAGAGCGGCATTGAACACGAAGGCGTTTTGCCAGGACCTTTGAAGCTGGCCCGCAAAGCGGCAAGCTATCATGCCAAGTCGCAGGGATTCAATCCTGCCGTCATGCGTCGCGGATTGGTGTACACATATGCATTGGCTGTGGCAGAAGAAAATGCCGGGGGCGGGAGAGTGGTCACGGCTCCAACCTGCGGTTCATGCGGCATTGTTCCGGCCGTACTTTATTTATTGCATAAATACAATGACGCCACTGAACAGCGCATTATCAGGGCGCTTGCGACAGCCGGACTGGTTGGTAATCTCGTGAAACACAATGCCAGCATCAGCGGAGCCATGGTCGGATGTCAGGGTGAAGTCGGAACTGCCTGTGCCATGGCGGCAGCAGCAGCTACACAGATTTTCGGAGGAACAATCACCGAAGTGGAATATGCCGCCGAAATGGGCATGGAACATCATCTTGGACTTACGTGCGACCCGGTTATGGGTTTGGTACAGATTCCATGTATTGAGCGGAATGCTTTCGGTGCAGCGCGGGCACTCGATGCATCCACATTTTCCATTTTGTCCGATGGGCGGCACCGCATTTCGTTTGATGAAATTGTGCAGACAATGAAGCAGACCGGGCTTGACATGAATGCCGATTATCGCGAGACATCCACCGGCGGGCTTGCAAAAGTGATGAAAAACAGAAAGAAAAAATGAGACTGATTTATTTCGCTGCATTTTTTTTTGCAGCAATCACATATTCCATTGCGCAACCAGTTATTCAGATTCCAATCGGGAAAACGTCGGAGCCTGCAGATGGTCCCATAAAGCTGGAGCTGATTGCACGCATCCAGAACTATAATGAAGCGCCTGCTTCAGACAGCGATTTCATAAACAAACACATCGACAGTCCGAAATCGGTCAACATTCTGGACTCAAAAAACAAATTCTACATTCACAGTCTCGAAGGATGCGAAACACTTGTATTCAGTCTGGATTCGCTGCTGATGCAGAAAGTTATTCCACACACTTTTTCAAAAAAAGATTCAGCATTGTTCCAGGAGAATACGGCTCTTGGATATTCCTTTTATTATAAAGGGGCCGTGAATGAATTCGGCGGAAAGCCCGTAGAATCATGTTTTACGCACAACAAAAAATATTTGTGGGTCACCTACTATCGGCGCTCATTCGATGCCAACGCCATTCAGCCATCGGCGGTTGCAATCATCGATACCGACTGCGATTCCATTGTGCGTGTGATGCCGACAGGGCCTCTGCCAAAGATGGTTGCAGCTTCGCCCGACGGAAAATATCTTGCAGTCACGCATTGGGGCGATAACACCATCGGCATTATAGATATCTCGTCTGAAAACCCGCATGAATTCTCATATGTAAAGCATTTCACGGTTGATTATAAATTACCGCTCAGTAACACGAACAACACGCCCGTCAATCGTGATACGGAATGTGGTTATTGTCTGAGAGGCACCGTGTTTTCGCCCGACAGTAAATACCTGCTCGTTGGCCGCATGGGTGGCGGAGGAATTGCCTTTTTCGATATGGAGAAACTGAGTTATTTGGGCACTCTCTGGGGTATGAAATCGAATGTGCGGCATCTGACCATATTTAAAAATGATCTGCTGGTTTCCTGCACCAAACCTGGCTTTGTGCAGAAGGCGCCGATTGATTCACTGATTGCATTCATGGTCAGAAAAAAGACAACTTACACTGCATGGAAGGATGCATTTGTCGGAGTTGGTGTTCGCACCATTGATGTATCACCGGATGGGAAATACATATACTCCGCGATCAATAATGAAAGCAAGATCACGGTTACTGATTATAATACAATGAAAGTTGTCTGCAGCATTAAGGCCGACTCATTCCCGGTCGGTCTCGCAGTTTCTGAAGACGGTACAAAACTGATAGTGACTTCTCAGGGAAGAAACGGAGTGGGAGGAGGAAATTCGGTAATGATCTTTTCAGTGGAATACTAACGCCAGCTGGGTGATGTCCGTTTGTTCCGGATAATGTAATTCCGGTTGATGGGCATGGTGTTGCGCTTCAGTTTTTTCTGATAGTGGCTCTTGTAGCCAAGAGCAGAATTTTTACGTTTCACGTATCGTTTGTAGTTCTTGAACTGTGATGAAGTGCAAGAACTTACAGCCATCGTTCCAACGAAAACGATGAGCAGAAGCATATATTTACTGAAGAATCTTTTCATTATCCATGAAAATTTGCGTAAAACTATACTTTTTTTTTCACATGTGCAAATCAAACATGTTTTTTTACGCAAAAACCATCATTTGGATACATTGAAATGTGAAATATCTTGAAAAAAAAGACATCACTTCAGTTATACGGCACGAAATCAGTTAGATATGATTGTGAGAATAGTTTTCAACATCGCTGTTGATTTCTTGCCAACAATAAGTTTTCGCGCCTCACATTTTTTAATTTACTTTGCAGCGAGTTTGGTTCATCGGAGGCAAAAGCCAATGATGCTAAGAGGGAACCGGGTGAAAATCCCGGACAGTACCCGCTGCTGTAAGTCCTGAAAAAGGGCGCGGTAATTCCCCTGCCACTGTTCCGATACGAAAGGAACGGGAAGGCGCCGCGCCGGGACAAGTCAGAAGACCTGCCAGGCGTTTTTTCATGAATCTTTCGGGCGTAAGGGTCATGGAGCTTGTTTAATATTTTAATGTTTTCACATTATGAAACATTTTTTCTACAGTTCGCTGTTATGGCTTGCTTTGGCTATGCCCATCATTTCCAATGCACAATTTTCAATGGATGACATCACTTTCTGGGTTGGATCGGGCTCCAAGTCTGCCGCTCTGGTGATTGACTTCAACGATGGCTCCAGTCCTCAGTGCTATGTTTGGGGCTATCGCTTCAACGGGACTTCGGTTACTGCCGAAGAAATGATTGCAGATATCGATTCGGCCGACAATGCACTCAGCATGGTGGTCATGTCAGGTTTTGTCAGCGATATCAATTATTTGTCTCATGCCGGAATTGGGGGCAGCCCCGATTATTTCGCCACGTTCACCGGTGATGGAGATTCGGCCAATTGGGTGATGAATTTAGGTGGCAGTGAGATTCTGTCTGATTCCATGTGGTTCGGAATGTCATACACACCATGGGACTCCACTTTCACCAATCCGCTCTACAAACCCGGGATGCCTGTTGCAGCCAGCCCGGTAAATGGTTTTGGCGACATCCGGATTTTCAACACCATTATTTATCCCAATCCGGTGCGTGATTATTTTACCATTAATAATTACGGAAACTTTGACCGCATGCAGATTTTCGATGTCAACGGCAAACTGGTTTGCGAATATGAAATTTCGAATACTAACCCGGAATACAGTCTGAATGCGGTTCCCAAAGGATTCTATTATGCTCTGTTCTTCAGCAGCAACAATGTTCTTCACGGCGAACTTATTATTAAGGAATGAAAACAATTGTTTTTTTATTTCTGATACAACTTTGTTTTTTCGCAAAAGCGCAGTATCCGCCTGCCGCAGGGCAGGCGGGCTCTACTGCCATTGCGCATGACAGTTCCTGCTTTATTGACTGGTCAACCGGTTGCAGCATTGTGCGCGGCTTTGTGAATATTTCAGATACAACCATCCTGGCTGCTTCATCCAATCGTGCCACTTATGGCGCTGAATCTGATGTTGCAGGCATTGCCGACAATGTGGTTGTGAGTCTTGGCGACGGTGGCATTGCTGATATTTTCTTCACTGTTCCGCTGTCCGATGGCAACGGATTTGATTTTGCCGTGTTTGAAAACCCGCTCACAGACACATTTCTGGAACTTGCATTTATTGAAGTCAGCTCCGATGGAATTCATTTTTTTCGCATTCCTGCTTATTCGCTGACGGACACGGTAACACAGACAAATGGCTTCGGGGCAACCGATCCAACAAAGATTCATAATCTGGCAGGCAAATACAGAGCCCTTTTCGGAACACCTTTCGATATTGCGGAAGCTCCTGACACCGCTTTGCTTCGAAAAGATTCAATCACTGTTGTCCGGCTGATTGATGTGATTGGGAGTATTGATCCAATTTATGCTTCACGCGACTTCGAAAATAGAATTGTCAATGACCCATTTCCGACTCCTTTCGAATCCTGTGGCTTCGACCTGGATGCAGTGGGTGTGATCAATAATCGCAGCAACACGGGCTTTGATGAGTATCGGAGCATAGTTCATGTTTATCCTGATCCGGCACGCGATGTAATTCACTTCAGTGCATCCGTAACAGAAAGTATTTATATATACTCATGTAGCGGCCATCTGATGCGGGAATACAGTGGTTCGGAAAAATCGGCTGATGTTTCAGCATTAAATAATGGTATTTATTTTCTGATTACTTCTGAAGGCCGGTCTGCAAAATTCATTGTTTGTCACTGATGAGAATTGTGCTGTTCATATCGTTTCTTATGTTTGCATCGCTGATCAGTGCGCAGCAGCACAATGATACGGTATGGCTGAAGCCGGTTGATATTTCAGCACCATCCGACGATTCTTTGTTTATGATTTCCGTTTCCGGCAAGCTTATACCTGCAGACGAAAATCTTACCGTTGAAAATGTCTTATCGCGCTACACCCCTGTGTTTTTCAAAACGTATTCTCCGGGCGGTGTTGCAACCATTTCGCATCGTGGCTTCGGAGCTTCGCAGACATTGCTCGTGTGGAACGGCTTCGCATTGAATCAGCTCACACTGGGACAACCGGCGCTGGGCGGAATGCAGGTGAATGACAACATCCGCTTGGGGATTGTTTCCGGAACGCAGGCTGCATCTGATTTTACAGGCGGCCTGTCATCCTATATTTATATTGATGATGTATTTTATCGCGACAGCAGTCTCGAACGTAGACTTATCTTTTCGGGCGGCAGCTTCGGAACCGGCTCTGCATCTTTCTTTTCAGACTACAGAATAAAAAAGTCACGCGTATCATTTGAATTGTCAGGAATTAATTCCGCCAATAATTATAGGTTTCACAACAATGCCGAAGGAGCCGCTTCAAATGAATGGCCTGTTCAGAACCGTGTTGCCGCCTCATATTACGGCATGACTGTCAAGAGCAATCTGCTGATTCCGATGAAAAAAGGTGACTTCAGATTGTCGTTGTGGGCCGGCTCGCAATTCAACGAAACACCTGCGCAGTTGCTGAGTCCGCAGCTGCCTGACAATGAAAGTCAGGAGAACAGATTTGTGAGAGTCAGCGGGTTCGTGCCGCTTATTTCCGCAGCGGATGCGGGTTTGCAGTTTCGTTTCTTTTTCAGTGCCGACACATTTTTATACCGCAACAAGCAGTTATCCATCAGCGACGGAACAGCCACGCAATCGCTGGCAACGCGCTGGAATGCTTATCTGCGGGCAGGAGCCGGACATGAATTCAATATGGAATATTACCCAGAAGTGTATCGTGTGGTTTCAGAGAATTTTCAGAAGCCGGTTGTAAACACCGATCAGCGGCTGAATCTGAAATATTGTCTGAACAGGTATGATGCTGTAAAGCTGGATGTGTGGATGCACATCATCACCAGAAACTTCAATAAACTGTTTCCGTTGCCGGGGCTATCACTGAGTTTTATGCCAGGAAACAGTTCAAAAGCGGACCTGAAAAAATGGAAGTGGTTGAATGTGTATGCCGGATTGGCCCGCAACATGCGCATGCCAACCATGAATGACCTGTACTGGGCACCCGGTGGAAATCCTGATCTGAAGCCGGAAGACGCGTGGATGGCGGACATGACGCTTGATCTCAGAAACGACGGATTTTCCTTCAGATTACACAAGTGGGCCAGTGCTGAGCAATTTTCATGGAACATAAAAGCATCGCCTTTTTATTCAAGGACAAAAGAATTGATTCGCTGGACACCGGATTCGTCCGGCTCGCAATGGCATGCTTCCAATGTGGCCGAATCGCGTCAATACGGCGTTGAAGGCGTTGCTTCGTGTTCGTATGCATGGCAGCAAAATAAAATCACTGGATCGATGAATGCGACACGGGTTTTTGCGCAGGATCTGACCAGTGATAAAATATCCACGCTGATGTATGTGCCTGATATAACAATGAATTCTTCGGTGTCGCTTGAACATGGCATCTGGAGCGGGGGATATGAGTTTCATTATACAGGAAAACGTTTTTCAAGCAGCGACAATGATCGTTACATGCCCGAAATATTTCTGCATGATGTGTTTTTTTCTGTCGTTAAAAAAATCAGAACAAATCAGTTGACGCTTTCAGTGCGGCTCAATAATTTAATGAATGCCGACTATCAGTACATTGCATGGTATCCGATGCCCCGAAGAAATCTTTACGTCACGCTTAAATGGAAATGGAATGAATAGATGGCTGATGATATTGTTGATTGCTCTATCGCTGTATTCATGCACCAATGATGAATTCGGCGAAGTGAACACATCGGACGATACGCCCTCAGTCTTTCACAACGGTGCATTCGTCATCAACGAAGGGCTCTTTAATTCAGGCGGAGGAGATGTATCGTGGATCGATTTCAGCAATGGTACCATCAGCAATGAAATATTCCGGTCAGCGAATGGCTTTCCTCCCGGAGACATTCCTTTTCATGCGGCTTTGAGCGGTGACTATATTTTTCTGACGATCAATAATTCCGGAAAAGTATACATGCTCAACGATGATTTTATCGTTGTGAAAACAATCGAAGGGATTGCATCGCCGCGTGAAATCTGCGCCGGCAGCGGAAACAGAATGTATGTGTCTTCATTGTACAAACCATATATTTATGTGATTGATGCTGAGCAGGGAATTCTGGCGGACAGTATTTACACTGAACGGCCGGTTGAAAATCTGATGCTGCATGCCGGGAAGCTGTGGGCTACACACTGGTCGAAGCTGGTGTCATCGCAGACAAACAATGCGCTGCTGGTCATAGATACTACCCTGTTGCAACTGGAAGATTCTGTAATCACTGGTGTAGAGCCAAACAGCATAGGTGTCGATTTGAATGGATTCATCTGGGTGTTGTGCAGCGGCGGTTTTGATCATGCAGAAATGGCAAAGCTTGTTGTCATCGATCCTCTGTCGCACACAGTTATCCGGAGCGTTCCATTTTCATCTTCGTCCGATTATCCCTCGTCGCTGGTAATGAATGCTTCACGGGACAGTGTTTATTTCATCAATCAGCATGTCTATAAAATGGATGTCAGTGCGGCTTCGGTGCCATCAACCGCATGGATACAATCTTCAGGCAACACATTTTACCGTCTTGCTGTGAACCCAGCCGACAATTCGCTCTGGGTGAGCGATGCAGGCGATTATGTGCATGCAGGTCAGGTGCTGCATTATTCTCCATCGGGCAATTTGTTGCAGACTTTCAATGCCGGCGTGGTGCCGGGGTATGTTGTTTTCAGGGAGTGAGTAGCTCCGCGAAGTTTAGACTTCGCGCAGTCTATTACGATCTTGCAAATTTCAGTAAGGAAATTAAATTCCCTGCATCTGCTTGCTTAATCGCCATAATGTATCGTTCACGGGCATTACCTGCATGGACCAAATCCGCGGAGCCCCATGTAAAGGCCGGCTCATTAAACAGTTTTTCAATTATCAGATCAGCAAACAGTCTGCTGTGCCGGCCATTTCCATTCGGAAAACAATGAATTGAAACCAGTCTGTGTTTGAATCTTATTGCTATTTCGTCATGAGAGAATGAATCATTGTCAATCCAGAAAAGAGTATCATCCAAAAGGCGTTTGAGGGCAAGCGCAATCTGCCATTTATCAACCCCTATATTTTTGTTTGTTTTTCTGAATTTCCCGGCCCATTTCCAAACACTTCCATACATTCGCTCATGTAGTTTCTTTACGAATTCTTCCGTAAAAACATTTTCTTTCTTGAAGGATCTTCCAAAAACGAATTGCATGGCTTCCTCAATGTTTTGCTGCTCGAATTCGTCCAACTCAGCTCTGGTTGTAATTGTTGGAATCAGCAATTCTTCCTTTTCTTCTTCATCAATGGGAGTTTGACCATCAATGTATTCCAAATTCAATCCCATAGTGTTTTTGGCATTTCATTAACCAACTCTTTTGTCCTTTGAACAATTGCTTTTTTTATCCGGGCATCGGAATTCTCCTGATTCTCTAATTTCATTGAGTGGGATGTTCTGAGAACAATTTTCCCTGCCAATTCCCGGGCTTTTCTTTCAATCAGATTTTCCAGGGAGCCATCTATGGGTGCAAAGCCATACACCAGTTTCATATCCATCGCTGCAGCTACTTCAGTAAGCGTTTTAATGGTTATTGAACCTTCTTTTTCACGTTGTTCCATTTTTAACACACTTTGCCTTGTCATATTTAATTTATTGGCCAATTGCTGCAGCGACATACCTAATGTCAAGCGCGTGGCTTTTATCCATCCTGTCGGTGGATTTTTCTCAGACTTGAGTTTGGAAAATGGTTTCATCTTGTTTTCCAAATGCTCTATTTGAAGATTTTTCTTCATGATTGTAAGTATATAGGGTGACAAATATGATGCAAATGTAAACATATAATATGACAAAACAAAAATATTTGTAATATTATAAGTTGACAAAAATTCAAATACTGTTGCAACCTACGACTATAAACCATCGGGCAATTTGTTGCAGACTTTCAACGCCGGTGTGGTGCCCGGGTATGTTGTTTTCAGGGAGTGAGTAGCTCCGCGAAGTTTAGACTTCGCGCAGTCCATAGCTGCAGAACCCGGCCACATTGCAGATTCCACACAAGGGTTTGCGGGCCTTGCATACATATCGCCCATGCAGAATGAGCCAGTGGTGCAGATCGTGGAGCACATCGGCCGGAGCGATGGCTACAAGCGCTTTTTCGACTGCCAGCGGCGTTGTGGCTCCAGGAGCCAGTCCCAGGCGAACACTCACGCGTTGCACATGTGTATCAACAGCAATAACATTCTGTTTAAACAACACGGAAGCCAGTACGTGTGCGGTTTTTCGGCCCACACCCGGCAGTTGCTGCATCTCTTCGGGATCGGTTGGTAATTTCCCGTTGAATTTCCTGGTCAGCATTTCGGCCATGGCTTTCAGATTGCGGGCCTTGTTGTTGGGATAGGAACAGGATTTTATTTTTTCGTAAATGGCTGCTTCCGTGGCCTGGGCCAATGCTTTGGCGTTGGGGAAGGTTTTATAGAATTCAGGGGTGATTTTATTTACGCGCACATCGGTGCATTGGGCGCTCAGGATTACAGCCACAATCAGCTCATACGGATTTTTGTAATCAAGCTCGGTTTTGGGTATCGGATTGTTCTGCTGAAAAACTTCAATTATTTTTGCAAGTCGCTGTTTGCGCGTCATAACGAATAACTATTTGATATGATAATGTGACATATCGCTCAGTTTGTGCGATTTCAGATACTCAATCAGCTCTGCCGTAACCTTGTGAAAGATGCCGCCCATGAGGCATTTGTCAAACGGGCATATGGGTTTCTCAAACGGACATGTTTTAATGGAAATCTTTCCTTCAATCGATTCATAAATGTCGAGCAGATTGATTTCATCAGCATCCATGGCGAGCGAAAAACCGCCGGCAGGGCCACGAACAGAGCTTACAAAGCCTGATTTGACCAGGGTTTGCATTACTTTGGCAATGTGATTTTTGCTGGCGCCGGTCTTCTCGGTAATCACATTCACATTCATAAAATTACCATCACTGTTGGAAATCAGCACCAGAGCATGAATTCCAATCGATGCGGCTTCGGACATCTGAATAGGTTTCGACATTCCTTGGGTATTTAGGAAAATTCGGTACAAAAATACTTAAATATTTTGAATGTCGCGAGATAAATATTTATTGTGACTTCCGACCTTCCAGAGTTCGCAATGCAATGAAGAACCTGGAAGAGTCGGATGCTAAGATCTCTCACCAACTATTCCATGTTTTCCGATTCTCTTCGAACTATGGAATGTTGGATTTCTCGGGACCTTCCAGCATAAAAACTTAAAACTAACCGACTTCAAATCAATGCATCTTCCATTTCTTTAAAATCAAGTATATTTGTAAAAAAAAAGAGAAAGATGAAGAACGTTAAAGATTTAGGATTGAACTCTCAACTGGTTCACGCAGGTGATTTTGAAGATACTTTCGGAAGTGCCGTTACACCCATTTATCAGACATCGACATTTGCTTTCCGCAATGCACAGCAGGGTGCTGATCGTTTTGCGGGAAAAGAAAAAGGATTTATATATAGCCGTATCGGCAACCCTACTATTGGTGCACTTGAAGAAAAACTGGCCGTTATGGAAAACGGATTTGGCGGTATTGCCTGCAGCTCAGGCATGGGCGCTGTTTCAACGGTCTATATTGCATTGCTCTCAAAGGGTGATCATATGGTGAGCTCGGCAGCTGTGTATGGTCCCAGCCGCAACATCATGGAAAACCATTTCAATCGTTTCGGAGTTGAAAGCACTTATGTTGATTCAAGCGACCTGAGCCAGATTGAGAAGGCCATCAAGCCAAACACAAAGCTGTTGTATCTCGAAACACCGGCTAATCCCACCATGACCATCACCGATATCAAAGCCGCATCGGAACTGGCTCACAAGCATGGCATACTGGTTTGTGTCGACAACACTTTCTGCAGCCCGGTTTTGCAGAAACCACTGGATCTCGGCGCTGACATTGTGTTGCACTCACTTACAAAATACATCAATGGTCACGCTGATATCGTTGGCGGAGCCATTGTGGCAAAGACCGAAGAGATATATAAAAAGCTGCGCCCCATCATGGTGGGCTTTGGATACAACATGGATCCGCATCAGGCCTATATGGTCATCCGTGGCGCCAAAACACTGGCATTGCGCGTTGAGCGTGCCCAGGAAAACGCCATGAAAGTGGCTGAATTCCTCGAAAGTCATCCGAAAATCGAGCGCGTAATGTACCCCGGACTTAAATCACACCCTCAGTATGAACTTGCTCAGAAGCAGGCCAAAGGTCCCGGAAGCATGATCAGCTTTGAAATGAAAGGCGGCTACGAAGCAGGTGTGAAGCTTATGGACAATGTCCATCTCATTATGCTGGCAGTCTCCTTAGGCGGTGTTGAATCTCTCATTCAGCATCCTGCATCGATGACACATGCGGCTGTTTCGGCAGAAGGGAAAAAATCGGCTTTTATAACCGAAGGTCTGGTGCGGTTCTCCATTGGTATTGAGGAAGTGGAAGACATCATTAATGATCTGAAGCAGGCACTTGAAATGGTGTAAATGAAAAAGCTGATCATCATATGGCTGCTTTTCTTTTGTACTGGTTTTATCCATGCGCAGAAAGTGGCTGTGGTGCTCAGCGGAGGCGGTTCCAAGGGGGCTGCGCATATTGGTGTTTTGCGCGCCCTTGAAGAAAATCAGATCCCGATTGATTATATTGCAGGAACGTCTATTGGTGCCATTATCGGTGGTCTCTACGCGAGTGGCTGGACCACCGATCAGATGGAGCAACTCGTCACCTCGGAACAGTTTCTGATGTGGGCTACAGGCGCCATTGACGAAAAATACGTTTATTATTTCAAGCAGCCGGAGAAAGATGCATCATGGGCATCATTCCGCGTAAATGCAGACAGTATCTGGAGTTTCGATGTTCCGACCAATCTTGTTTCTTCGGGACAGATGGATTTTATTTTCATGGAGATTTTCGCTCAGGCCAATGCTTTATGCAAAGGAGACTTCGATTCCCTTTTTGTACCTTTTCGCTGCATAGGTGCCAACATTACAGATTCGAAAGCAGAAGTATTCAGAAGCGGCAATCTCGTAAAATCCATTCGCGCCTCAATGACATATCCGCTTTATTTCAAGCCCATCACCATTGATGGGAAAATGTATATGGATGGCGGCATGTTCAATAATTTTCCGTCTGATATCGCCCTGAGCGATTTTGACCCGGATATCATCATCGGATCAAAGGTCGCGGCCGAGAATGCTGTACCTGACCCTGACGACATCATGTCGCAGCTGGAAAACATTTTCATGACCGAAACATCTTATGATTTGCCATGCAACAGCAGTGTCCTCATTGAACCAAAGATTCCGCTGACAAACATTATCGACTTTTCGCATTCTGCCGAATACATCAAACTGGGCTATAATGCTGCCATGGAGAAAATTCCGCAGATCAGGGAATTTGTCATCGACAGTGTTTCGAAAGCCGAAGTGCAGGCAAGAAGGGATTCATTCAACAACAAAAAACCGCCACTGGTGTTTAATGACGTTGAAGTGACGGGCGTGAACAAAATGCAGCGACAATATGTGCTGAATTATTTTTCGCGCCGTGAAGCAGTCGGCATTGAAAGAACGCGTGAGGATTACTACCGTTTGATGACAGATCAGGCCATTCGCAACATTTATCCGATGGCTGCATACAAGGATTCAAGCGGAAAATTCACATTGAATCTTGATGTAAAAAAAGAATCGAACATTTTGCTGCGCTTTGGTGGTCTGGTATCGTCCAATCCGGTCAATCAGGCCTTCGCCGAAGTGAGTTACAAATATCTTCAGCGCAATGCCGCCACTTTTCGCGCAAACATGTATGCCGGCCGTTTCTACAGTTCGGGACTGCTTGGCATGCGGCTCGATTTTCCGGGCCATCCGCAATATGCCTTGTTTGGACGGATCGTTTACAATCAGTGGGATTATTTCAGAACGTCTTCGCATTTTTTCGAGGATAAAAATCCGAGTTATCTTATAATCAATGATTATCACTGGGATTGCGGAGTAGTTGTGCCAGTAAGGAACAAGGGGAAATTCACATTGGCTGGTTCGGCTATGATTATCGACGATGAGTATTTTCAGGACAATTATTTCACGAGAACAGATATCCCTGATAAAACAAACTTCAAGGCCTGGAGCGCATCTGCAGAGTGGGAGAGAAACACCCTCAACAAGAAGCAATATGCAAACAAAGGCACATTACTTTGTCTTAAAGGTGGCATTGTAAAAGGAAAAGAAAACACGGTGCCGGGAACAACTTCGTTATTGTCGGAAACCTACACGGCCAGTCATGACTGGCTGTACATGCAGTTCATATATGAAAATTATTTCCATTCCATGGGCCGGCTCAGGCTTGGCTGGTACAGCGACCTGTATTTTTCGAACCGGGATTTTTTCGGAAGTTATACGGCAACAATGCTGTTTGCCAATCCTTTCCAGCCATTGCCGGAAATGAAAACATTGTTTATGCCTCAATACAGGGCACATCAGTATGCAGGTGCGGGACTGAAAAGCATTTTTATGATCAGGGATAATTTTGATATACGCGCTGAGGCCTATTTGTGTCAACCCTTGCGCGATATTACGATGGGTCCGAGCGGCATTTACGCCACCTATGGTCCATGGCTCCGAAGCAGATATTTTGTGGCTTCGGCAGGATTGGTATTTCACAGCCCTGTGGGGCCGGTTGCCATTACTGCAAGCTATTATGACAAGTATGATGAGCCCTTCATGCTGTCGTTTTATTTCGGATATATCTTATTTAATCCGAAAGCAGTTAACTGAAACCTTCTCTAATTCATTAAGTTTTTTAAATTTGCAGTCCTTATTGTGATTATTGAATTTCAAAGTGATGGAAGAAAAGAAAGAAACCCCGGCTGAAAATGCTGATTCTAAGCTGAATGAAAGCGAAGTAGTCAAACAGGAAGTTAGTGAAACTGCAACTGTTGAGACAAATGCATTGGTAAACGAAACCGAATTCGCCCATGGCGAAAGCACTTATGTTCTGGAAGACGTTGTTGAAACTCCTCAGGAAGAAGAACATATTGCCGAAATTCAGGAAGTGGATTTCAGCAAATGGGAAAACTACAATCTTGATGAAATCAAGGCAGAAGCGCTGAATGTCATTCAGCAGGGCGAAGACCTGATGATGGTTGGACAGGCGCTGAAAAAACTCCGGGAGCTGCACAATGCACAGATGGAAATCGAGCATCAGAAACTCGTCGAACTGGGTGAAGAAGACCCCGAAGCACACGAGCACAAGGAAATGCTTGATAAGAAAACAGGTGAGTTCAATGCCATCTGGGGTTTGTATCAGGAAAAGAGAAAAGAACATTTCGACAATATTACAAAGCAGCAGGAAGAGAATTACGAGAAAAAACTCGTGCTGCTCGATGATCTGAAAAAGCTCATCGAAGAAGGCGAACCGCTGAAAAACACCTTTGATGAATTCAAACGGATTCAGGAAAAATGGCGTGAAATCGGCATGGTTCCCAAGGATAAGAGCAATGACCTGTGGCTCAATTATAACCACCATGTTCAGATGTTTCTCGACAAAGTCAAGCTCAATCGCGAATTGCGCGATCTTGACATGAAAAAGAACATGGAAACCAAAGTTGAATTGTGCGAAAAAGCCGAAGAGCTGATATTCGAAAAATCACTGCACGAA
>CAZJOL010000023.1:0-19810 GCA_964547605.1 uncultured Bacteroidaceae bacterium
GAAAATTCAGCGAACAGCAGAAAATGATTTATCAGATTGTGCTCGATGCAAACAATCATGCGCTGTCTATCACAAAGCCTGAGGTAACTTATCAGAGCGTACATCTTTCAGTTTGCAGGGTGCTTGCAGAAGGACTTAAAAATGCCGGACTCATGAAAGGTGATGTGGCTGAAGCTGTGAAGGCCGGTGCACATGCGCTTTTCCTGCCGCACGGACTCGGACACATGATGGGCATGAATGTGCACGACATGGAAGATCTCGGAGAAAATTATGTCGGTTATGATGACGAAGTCAGCCGAATCGATCAGTTCGGTACCGCGTATCTCCGCATGGGACGCCGCCTCAAGGCAGGTCATGTGATGACCGATGAACCGGGAATTTATTTCATTCCGGAACTCATCGACCAGTGGAAAGCTGAAAAGAAATTTGAGGAATTCATCAACTATGCTGAAGTGGAGAAATTCAAAACCTTTGGCGGAATCCGTCTCGAAGACGATATTCTGGTGACGGAAGAGGGATCTCGTTTCATCGGAAAACGCCTCCCGATCACCATCGCAGAAGTTGAAGAAGCAATGAAAAAATAGTCAAACAAAAAACAGAAAAACCATGTTTAGCGGAATCGTAGAATCCATGGGCGAAATCACAAAAGTAACCCGCGAAGGAAGTAACATACATTTCACCGTAAAATCAGATCTGACCAAAGAACTGAAGATTGATCAGAGCATGAGCCACGACGGCGTTTGTCTGACGGTGGTGAAAGTCGATAAGAAAAACAAGGAATACGTTGTCACAGCCATTGATGAAACACTCAACAAAACCTGTCTGCGCAACTGGAAAAAAGGCTATCAGGTAAATCTCGAACGCAGCATGAAAGCTGATGGCCGTTTCGACGGACACATTGTTCAGGGACATGTCGATCAGACTGCAACCTGCATCAAGGTTGAAACATTCGACGGCAGCTGGAAATATCATTTCGAGTACGATCCGAAGCTGAATAACTTCACCGTGACCAAGGGCTCCATCAGTGTGAACGGCGTGAGTCTGACAGTGGTTGACAGCAAGCCCGGTAAATTTTCTGTCGCGATTATTCCGTACACCTACGACAACACCAACTTCCACAATTTCAAAAAAGGAACCGTTGTAAATATCGAATTCGACGTGCTCGGAAAATATATGCAGCGTTTAATGGAACAATACAAACAGGCGTAAGTCGATAGGCGTAAGGCATAAGAAAGGCGTAAGGTTTTTGGTGAAAACTTTAGGCATAAGAGATCGTTAATTAAAAACAGAAATACAATGGCAATTCAAAAATTTGAAGACATAATCGCATGGCAGAAAGGCCAGGACTTTGCTTATGAAATTTATCTGGAGTTCAACGATTTGAGGGATTTTGGATTCAGAGACCAAATACGCAGGGCTGCAGTTTCGATTTCCAATAATATTGCAGAGGGCTTTGATCGAAGGACTGATGCTGATTTCGCCAGATTTATCCATATAGCAATTGGCTCTTGCAGTGAGGTAAAATCAATGTTATATCTTGCAGCAAGATTAAATTATATTGAGAAAGAAAAGTCTCAGGTTCTTCTGGAACAAGCCAATGAAATCTCAAAGATTTCTCGTGGATTAGTGAAAACACTCTCTAAAAAATAGAGACTTTATACTAATGCCTGGAAGCTATTTCCTTATGCCTAACGCCTGACGCCTTATGCCTATTTCCCACCCCCGAAAAACACCAAAGCTTCTCTACGCCCTCGATGACGGGAGTTATTACGATCATCCGTTTCTCGAGGCTGTCGGTCGCAGCGGCAATGATATTGTGCGTCTTAACCCATCAGATTTTATTCCGATGCCTGACGGATCAGAAATATTTTTATTGCAGGGACATTCCGCCATTGGCTTCAACAGCCGGAAGGATGAGATGGAGATACTGCACAACAAAACGGCGATCAGTTCATTCATCGCACCGGCACACACACAGACTTATCGTGCCGCTTCGAAGCGAAAAAAGAATGCCGTTGTATTACCGCTCTACGCCTATTCTGCCGTTGGTTTTCTCGATGGGAAAATGTGGGCAACGGCGGTGCGTGTCGATCCGGATATCCGGCAGGACTGCAATCAGTTTATTCAAAAGCAGGTTGAAAAAAATGTACTCGAGGTAAAAAAGAAATTTCCGCAAAACCGGCTCCTGGAGCATATTTCTCATTGTGCCACGGTCTATTATTGTCCGGCCGCGCGCAACTTTTTTCTCTATCGCTGGGAAGCACCGCTGCCTACAAGCCCTGCTTGCAATTCGCGTTGCATTGGTTGTATTTCGTGGCAGCCAAAGTCTTCGGGAATGGTGTCGCCGCAAAACAGAATCACCTTTATTCCAACACCTGAAGAAATTGCGGAGCTCGCAGTTTATCATATTGCGCATGCACCCAATCCGGTTGTGAGTTTTGGCCAGGGATGTGAGGGAGAGCCATTGCAGGTGTGGGAAACCATTCTTGAGTCGATTAAGATCATGCGTTCAAAAACAAAGGAAGGCATCATCAATCTGAACACCAACGGAAGCAATCCGCATGCAGTTGAAAAGCTTGTTGAAGCTGGTCTCGACAGCATAAGAATCAGCATGAACAGTGCGCAGGAAAAGCTGTATAATCTGTATCACAATCCGGTCAATTATGCTTTTTCAGATCTGGCCGAAAGCTGCAAAGTGGCCCGCAGAGCAGGGAAGTGGGTGTCGCTGAATTATTTTGTCTTCCCCGGTATCACCGACACCATTGCTGAAACTGAGGCGCTGTGCCGTTTTCTGGATGAGAACAATCCGACAATGATTCAGTGGCGTAATTTCAATATCGATCCCGATTTGTATGGGAACATCGCGAGGGAGTTCACCGGAGAAGCGCGCGGAGTGGCCGCTCTGATTGAGCTGATCAAAAACAGATATCCAAAAATGTACAACGGATATTTCAATCCGGGCGTTGAAATTCAGAAGAAATATTTGTCCATTCCTTGAAAGGTTCGAAATACTTCAAGGGATTTGTAATATCATAGGGAAGTATAAAATAGTCCATGAATTCGGAGGACTCCGGAGGAGTCACATGTCTATAGAAAACATTGATTATAAAACACGACTCCAGCGGAGTCGAATGTTTTTAAAGCTGTTTCGCACAGGTAGCAGTTTACATTCGACCCGCCAGCTGGCGGATCGGCTATCAATCTGCACTTAAACACATTGGCATTTAATATATTTGACAATGGTATAAAAACAGAAAAGCCACCTTTCGGTGGCATTTTCCGCGTTATTTATTGGGTTGTTTTATTCCATAATTATCTTCACTGGTCTTCACTGGCGCGGATATGCTATCCGTGAAAGTGAATTATTGCCTCACCAGTCTCACAACTTCGTTGTCAATTCTCAGGAAATACACACCGGCTGGATAAACGCCCAGATCGAATTCCTTCTTCTGAAATGATCCGTTCATGTTGTGGTACAATCCCCTGTACAGCAGTTTGCCTGTAGCATCGGTGAGTTCAACAACCGCATCGGAATTTGTTCCGCTCTGGATTATATAAATCATTCCATCGGACGGATTCGGGAATACGCTGAAAGCAATTTCACCATTTTCATTAATCATTCCGCAAGGTTCAATGGTGATGCTTATTGTATCTGATGCTTCGCAGCCATTGTTCACCGTCACACTCACATCAAAGGTGCTCAGTCCGTGACCGGTTGAGTCAACTGTAATCGTTTGGCCGGTTGCGGCATTTTCACTCCAGAGGTAGGTTGCGCCCGGATTGCCTGCATCGAGAATGACATTGGCATCGGCGCAGATGGTGGTGTCATTTCCAAGCCAGACAAGCGGCAGCGGATTTACAGTGAGATTCAATGTGTAAATGCTGTCGCAACCGTTCACTGTTGTGTACGCTGCAGTGTAGGTTCCCGCCGTATTATACGTGTTTCCATGCCATGTGTAGCTGTCGCCGTTGCACATCGAATGATTTTCATTGAAAGCGTAAGTCGGATTCACTGCGAGGTTCAATACAAACACACTGTCGCAACCGGATTGTGTAAGCAGACTGTCGTAATAGGTGCCTGCAACAGTGTATGAATTTCCGCGCCAGATGTACGTTTCGCCATTGCACACTTCGACTCCGCTCAGTGTGACATATGTCGGATTGACAGAAAGATTCAATGTATAAATACTGTCGCAACCGGTTGTTGATACGTACGCTGCAGTGTAGGTTCCCGCCGTATTATACGTGTTTCCATGCCATGTGTAGCTGTCGCCGTTGCACATCGAATGATTTTCATTGAAAGCGTAAGTCGGATTCACTGCGAGGTTCAATACAAACACACTGTCGCAACCGGATTGTGTAAGCAGACTGTCGTAATAGGTGCCTGCAACAGTGTATGAATTTCCGCGCCAGATGTACGTTTCGCCATTGCACACTTCGACTCCGCTCAGTGTGACATAGGACGGATGAACAGTCACATTCATTGTAACAACCGGAGCGCACTGACCTGCCGAAGGTGTAAATGTATAGGTCGTTGTTCCTGCGCTTGCAGTGCTGATTACAGCAGGTGACCATGTTCCGGTGATTCCGTTTGTGGATGTTGCCGGTAATGCAGCAGGTGTCGCACCAACGCAATATGGCCCTGGTTGCAGGAAAGCAGGAGTAACATTGTCATTTACAACAACCGTCATCGTCGCAGTGTTTGCGCATTGTCCGGCTGTCGGCGTAAAAGTATAGACCGTTGAACCAGCGCTTGCAGTGCTGATTGCAGATGGTGACCATGTCCCATTAATGCCGTTGGATGATGTTGTCGTAAGAGTCGCAGGCGTCGCGCCAACGCAATACGGACCACGTTGTGTGAATGTTGGTGTAACAACAGGATTGACGGTAATTGAAAACACATTTGAATAGGCTGCTGTACAGTTGCCGCTAACTACTTCGGCCATGTATAGCCATGTTCCGCTGGATGCAATATCTTCGGACCATGTTTCATCGGTGTTGGCAAAGTCGGTCCATGTGGTTCCTCCATCATTGCTTTTTTGCCAGCGTGTGACGGTGCCAACATAACCGCTAAGAGTCATTGTTCCGGTATTGCTGCCGGCACAAATGCTTGTGTTGGGCCCGCTCAGCGTGCCGCCGGCTGATACCAGATCGTTGATCAGCGTGACAGTGTTTGATGTTGGTGAAGTAGAGGCTCCGTTTACAGTGTACCCTTTATATGTGCCTGATACAAGGCCGGTGAATGTATGTGTGTCTGTTGTTCCTGTCCAGTTGGCAACGGGAGTTCCGCTTCCGGTTTGCAGATAAAATGTCTGATTGGCCGAAACCGTTGATGTGAGTGTAACGGATCCCGTTCCACATCCGGCTGCTGCTGTGGCAGTAACCGTTGCCGGTGTCGGACAATCCATCGTATGCCAGCCAAGGTGTGTGGCGTCGTTTTGTGGATAAGCGGTCCATTCTGTACCAAGTGTTGGAAAGCCTGCTGTTGGATTTGACGTTACCCCACCGAAAACATTCGCATTGCGTACGAGGGTCATTTCTGCCATGGACAATGAACCAACAGTCCAGGCAGTACCAGGATCTTCGCCTATGCGTCCCATAATATCAACAAATGAGGCGGTCGATATTTTGTACAGTGCGAGTGCATCATTGCCATTAAAATATGTGGCTTTGGTAATGGTGGTATCCGTTGTATAAATGATGGCCAATGAGTTGGAGTAAACCTTGGCAATGCCATCAGCCAGTGTTCCGCTCAGCTGATAATCGGTTGTTGGTGTTGTGGTACCGTTTGGATATAAACGCAGCCGGTAATCTGACAGATTTACTGAAGCACCTGTGCCGTTGTAAATCTCAATGTATTTGTTATTGCTTGTTCCTTCAACATATTCCGAAATGATCAGATCGCTTGCACAACCAGTACCACCACTGCCTCCGGCCGTTGTCGAGCATGTAGCTGTCAGCACTCCAGGCGATGTTTTGTAGTTGATGTTGGAGGCTGAATTTGTGTAAGGATAAATTTTGAAATAATAGGTGGTCGATGCCGTGAGTCCTGTAAAACTGACACTCTGCATGCCGGCACTGATGTTTTTAATAAAGGTCGCATCGGCTTCAGGTGTTCCGTCAACCGGATCTGAAATGGCTGCCAGACTGACATTGCTGGCTTTGATCAGATACTTGTCCGGAATCACCGTGCCGGTGGCATCGGTCCAGGTAAGCGTAATGGATGTGCTGGTGCCGGTTCCGCATGTAAAGGCCGTCGGGTGATTGGTGGGCTCCGGTTTCAGAACCGTGTAGCTGTATGTTGCCGAAATGGTTGAATTGCCATTGTTGTCGGTTGCAATAATCCGGTATGTAACAGTTGTCCCTGCAACCTGCGCTGGAATGGAGGTTGAAACAATGTAGTTCGGAGCTCCGTTCAGATTCATATTGATGCTGTTGCCGAAGCTGATTCCATCAGTGCACCATTGAAGTACAGCCGTGGAAATACTGCCATCATCGGTGATATCAGCCGTAACCGAAACAGTATTAACCGGGCTTGGGAAAAGAGGAGTCTGAATAATATTGGTAATTACTGGAGCAGTTGAACAGACCGTTGATGTCCATACCAGACAAACATATTCCGGATGATCGATATATGGATTCCGGTTGTGCTGCGGTGTATTGTAATATATGGCGTTGTTGCGGTCAATCTCTTTCTGGCTTACCGGATCCTGCAGATGCCAGCGAACCAGCATATCGACATACCATTGCAGATAATTGCCCCCGGTAGTTGCAATAATATATTTTGAATCAAAATCATATGAATTTCTCCAATCGCTCATGACATTCATGTATCGTGTTGCCAGATACAGATAGGCGCGTGCGAAATCACCCTTGTACTCATTGATGGGTTCAAAAACACTTCCTGTAAAACCGGCCAGGGCGCAGGGTCCTACTTTGCTTCCATTACTGGAGGTGTAGGTCGCTGAGTTTGTTTCTGCAACAATAAGATTGCTTTTATATTGATTTACGTATTGATCTGCGGGTGGCAGATGATGGAGGTCGGTGTATTGCGGATTGGAGGCATTGTCGAATCCGCCCCACCATGAATTCGGCATCTGGTGTTCGCGCGAATAACATGAGCCTTCGCCTGATGAACCACCTGTGCACTGATCGGTATATAAAGTGAATGTGTAAGCCGGCGATCCGCCCGGAATATCAGAGTACATATCCCAGATAACTGTTCCGCCCGATGTTTTAACGTCGGTGTACTCGTAAGCATTCCAGACGTCGAACGCGGTACTGGTGTATGGCAGTTTAACATGTCCGCTGGTGATAATGTCGCGCAGGTTTGCGCGTAAAACATCACCGGTGCCGTTGGCTGCATCGTAGTACCCGACAGGGATTTGAGCAAATAAAAGTTGACCGGCAAGTAAAGATAGGGCAAAAAGTAAAAGTCTCATCATCTGAAATTTTTTTTCGTTGGCAAAGTCTATAAAGATACGCATTCAGGCATACAGATATCAAGCATAAGTATGGTTAATTCGACTGTTATACAAGTTTTTCAATTTAAATCAGGTAAAACGTATCTTAAAAATCCAGATTAAATGTTTCTTGTACATTTGGCCTTTGGCTTTTTGACAATTGTTTGTCGCTCAGGGAGCCGGTTTGCATTGAAAATCGGCGGGTTGGTAGAATTTGTCGCCCTGTTATGCGGTTTTTTCCGACCTTAGTATTGTGTTTTCAAAAGCCGATAAACAATGACCCTCCGGTTTCTTTTTGAAGGATATCGAAACAGATTTCAGAGAATCGCCACGCATGTGATTTTCTGGATACTGTACGTGTCTCTTTATTCGCTGCTGGTAAGCATTCCTGCCGAAATATCTTTTATGGAGCTTTTCAGAAGATCGCTCTATTTTGTTTGGGTCGATATTCTGGTTACCTATCTGCTTATTTATCTGCTGCTGCCCAACTTCCTGTTACGCAGAAAATATGTCTGGTTTGTAGTCTCGTTCATTGCGCTGAGCTTCCTGGCAATGGTTCTGAACCGGCTGCTCAATTATTATTTCTACATCCCGAAATATTTTCCCGAATGGGCCGATAAAATTTATTTCTGGCGTTTCGACTATTTTGTTTCCATTGTTTCTTCTATTGCGGTTGCCATATTTGCCGCCGCAATCAAGCTCCTGAAAATATGGACGCAGGAAAGAAATCAGAAAAGTCTGCTGCAGTTGCAGAATCTTCAGAGTGAAATGGCTTTGCTTAAAAGTCAGATCAATCCGCATTTCATTTTCAATACGCTCAACAACATCGACACGCTGATTTCATTGAATCCGGCGAAAGCTTCGGAAAGTATTCTCAAGCTGAGCGAAATCATGCGCTATGTGCTCTATGAGGCCACTGCCGATTATGTTCCGATGCAGAAGGAAATCAATTATCTGAGCAATTATATTTCGCTGCATGAACTGAAATTTGGTCCCGATTTCATCAACTTCAAAAACGAAATCAAAAACACCAACGAGATAATAGCGCCCATGCTCTTCATTCCTTTGGTTGAAAATGCCATCAAGCACGGCGACAAACGGGTGCCGTCACCGGGCATTACCATTCATCTTTTTGAAAAGGAAGACATTATTTGTTTTGTTGTGCGAAATCATTTGACTCAACAGGAAACCAACAAGGACGCATCTGGTGGAATCGGAATGGTTAATCTCAAACGACGTCTGGAACTTCTTTATCCGCAACGTCACTCATTTTCAACAGAAATTGAAAACGGAATATTTACTGCAAAAATCTGTCTGTTATGAAACTCAAATGCACTGTAGTTGATGACGAACCGTTGGCTGTAGAAAAGCTGAGCGGATATATTGCGCGTGTCCCGTTTCTCGAGCTTCAGGCCTCGTTTACAAGTGGTATGGAAGCATTGCAGTATTTGAAAGACAATTCAACCGACCTGCTGTTTCTCGATATTCAGATGGATGATCTCACCGGAATACAGTTGCTCGAAGTGCTGAAAAACAAGCCGCAGGTTGTTTTTACAACGGCATACAGCGATTATGCATTGAAGGGCTATGAACTCGAAGTGAGCGATTATCTGCTTAAACCGATTTCATTCGAACGTTTTCTGCAATCGGCCAATCGCGCTTACGACAAGCTTTCGGATAAATCGAAAAAAGAAACAAAAACAGAGTTAGCTCTTGCAAACGCCGCTCCGGCAGCCGATTTCATGTTTGTAAAAACAGAATACCGGATGGAAAAAGTGAAATTCAACGATATTCATTATGTCGAAGGCATGAAGGATTATCTGCGTATTGTTTGCCCGGAGAAGCGTATCATGACGCTCACCAATTTTAAAAACATGCTCGATATGTTGCCCGAAGAGGCATTCTGCCGCATACACAAATCATATATCATCAACCTTTCGAAAATCCAGAGCATTGAAAAAAGTCACGTGGTGGTGCTCAACGAGCGGCTTCCCATTGGTGACAGTTTCCGCAAATCGTTTTTCGAACTGCTTGAAAAACTTCGTTTGATCAACAATAAATAACCCAAACAATTCTTTCACGCATTGAAATTGCGGAAAATGAATATTTTTGTCCTCCCGAATTTAAACTGAAAAACAACAATAACAAATGAAACGACTGATTACAATTCTGGCCCTTGTGGGTCTGATGTTTAAAGGGGCCTACGCTGTGGCTCCTCCCGATGAGGGGATGTGGCTGGTGATGTTCATCGGCAAATACAATTATGAGGAAATGAAACGCCTCGGCCTGAAACTTACAGCTGAACAGCTGTACAGTATCAACAATGCAAGTCTGAAAGACGCCATTGTTGGTCTTGGCAACACAGGCATGGCTCCTGAGGGCTATTTCTGCACGGGCGAAATTATTTCTGAAAAAGGTCTTGTACTCACCAATCACCATTGCGGATATGACGCAATCCAGACACACAGTACGCTGGAGCATGATTATCTCACCAACGGTTTCTGGGCAAAGAGCATGGATCAGGAACTCCCCGTGAAGGATATGACCATGTCATTCCTCGTTCGCATGGATGATGTGACAGCTCAGGTGCTTGAAAAAGTGACCGACGACATGAGCGATGAAGATCGTCAGAGCGCGATTGATGCTGCCAGTGCAAAAATTGCAAAGGAAGCTTCAGAAAAAGGAAAATACGATGCAACGGTAAAAAGCATGTTCGACAACAATGAGTTTTATCTCTTCGTTTATCAGACATACAGCGATATCCGCCTGGTTGGCGCACCGCCCTCAAGCATCGGAAAATTCGGCGGCGACACCGACAACTGGATGTGGCCCCGTCATACCGGCGACTTCAGCATGTTCCGCATCTACACTTCACCGGAAGGACAACCTGCAACATACAACGAAAAGAATGTTCCGCTCAAACCGAAATATTTTCTGCCGATCAGTCTGAAAGGCGTTCATAAGGATGATTTCTCCATGATTTTTGGTTTCCCCGGAACCACCAATCGCTATCTCACATCACATGGTGTCGATATTCAGCTGAAGCAGAGCAATCCGGCCGTGGTGAAAATCCGCGACAAAAAACTCGAAATTCTCCGCACATACATGGATGCTGATCCGAAAATCAAAATTCAGTATGCTTCGAAATACGCTCAGACAGCCAATTACTGGAAGTATTTTATCGGACAGAGCAAAGGCCTGGTGCGTTGGGATGTTTACAATGAAAAGAAGGCACTCGAAGATGAATTCACCAAATGGGTCAATGCCGATCAGAACCGCGTGAAGAAGTACGGAACCTGCCTTGCACAGATCGAAGCGGGCTACAAGGACTATGAAAAATACAATCTCTCAATGCAGTATCTCAACGAGGCTGTTTTCCAGGGACCCGATTATATTTATTTTTCTTTTGGTGCATTCCAGCTCTATGGTGCATTGCAGCAACAGGCCGAAGCCGACAAGGGTGAAAAGGCAAAATACGATGGCATGATCAAAAATCAGGCTGCTGCATTTGAAGAAAAACTGGCTGACTTTTTCAAGGATTTCAACAAGCAGGTCGACAAGGATCAGTTCATTGCATTGCTTGAAATGTATTACAACGACATTCCCGAAGAACAGCATCCGTCCATTTTCAAAACAGTAAAAGGAAAAAAATTCAAAGGCAGTTTCAAGGCATGGGGAGAATATGTTTTTGCAAACAGCATTTTTGTTGACGAAGCAAAACTGCGTGCTTTCCTCAAAGCTCCTTCATACAAGGTGATTGCTGAAGATCCGGGATTTGCCGTTACACTCAGCATGGTCGAAACCATCCGTTCTCTCTATGGCGACATGTCGGTAGTGGAAGAAAAAATCAACAACGGAACTCGTCTTTTTGTTGATGGACTCCGCAAAATGAATCCTTCCAAAAAATACTATCCCGATGCCAACAGCACGCTGCGTATGACCTACGGTACCATTCAGGATTATTATCCGATCGATGCCGTTCATTACGATTTCCGCACAACCCTCGATGGCGTGATGGAAAAAGAAGATCCGAAGAACGATGAATTCGTTGTCGAAAAAAGACTGAAGGAACTGTGGGCTGCCAAGGATTTCGGACAATATGCCGAAGACGGAAAACTTTACACCTGCTTCACCTCGAACAACGATATTACCGGCGGTAACTCCGGAAGCCCTGTAATCAACGGCAACGGCGAACTCATCGGTATTGCATTCGACGGTAACTGGGAAAGCATGAGTGGTGACATCAAGTATGAACCATCGGTTCAGCGCACCATTTCAGTGGATATCCGCTATGTGCTTTTTGTCATCGACAAATATGCAGGTGCCACCAATCTTATCGAAGAAATGAAACTCGTGAAATAATTTTCGCAGACATTTTTCAAAAAAGCCGGAAGTGATTCCGGCTTTTTTTGTGGGTTTTTTCATCGTAAAACAAAACCTGCAATGATATTTTATACCAAAGTGATTTATGAATCAGTATAGTCATTTTTGGAAGACTCCGGAGGAGTCACATATCTGTAGAAAATCTAATTATAAAACACGACTCCAGCGGAGTCGAATGTTTTTCAAGCTGTTTCGCGCAAGAAGCCGTTTACATTCGACCTCTCTGAGGTCGTTGTGTGTATATGCGCTTTTCTACAGACATGCGATGCCTCTGGCATCAGCCATCAATTTTTGCTAAAACAAACAGACCTAAAATATATTTCACGATGGTATTAGCTCCATCCGTGATCCATGAAGGAAAATTTTCCATTGAAATATTTCATAACTTTACGCTATGAAGCATGTCTGTTTCACAGTTGAATCAAAATGGATGTCAACAGCAAATAATGAAAAAGTGGTATTATCAAATGTGGTCAGACGAGATATATTCCTTGCAGAAGAAGAAAAAAGATCCTACTATGTTACCATGGCAATTTGGATGCCAACGTCAAATGGATGGCGACCATTGATTAATTTTAACTACTATAATTACTTAATATGAAAGCTCTAAAATGTATTTTTGTTGTTTTTGTTTCATTGCTTTGTTCTCAATGTGGGAACAATAAAAATATTCATGTGACAGAAAAGAATCCGAAAGAATTCGATAGCATTTATTCACTGAACATCTTGGTATTTAATCAGATTTCTGCATTTATTGAAACAAGATCAACTTCGTGTCCACTGATTAATGTGTTTGTTTATGAAAAGGCGGATTCATGTTTTATTATTATTTACGACAGCCCTCTGTTTCATAAAGCAAATTTTGTAGGATTTTTTTTGTATAATAATATTCCTGTTGTTATTAATTGTTTATCAAATATCTGCAATCAAAAGTTCATACTTCAAAACAAACTATTTCATTATTTCCCAAAGGAACATTACGCTGTTGAAGACAATTATCCACCAATTCCCAACTACGAAAACAATAGTGTTGTATATTTTTTGACAATGGATAATATGTTATTGCCTACAAATAGTTTACAAGATGAAGAATTGAATAGAATAATATTTCCTGATTTGTATAAATTACAGCAACAAGGCACCCCTGCACCATCCAAGCCAAATCCCAAACACCCATCCCAATATTGGCAAAACACGGAAATTCAATAGACCCCATCAAAGCCGGCCACAGCACCGGCTTTGCGATTTTCAGAAAATATTTTGTTGTTCACGTAAAACGTGATAAATTTGTGATGTGAAAATGATGCGTGATAAAAAGTGCTTTGAGTGGGCTGCGGGGGCGGTTGCTTACAACAGTCTATCCTTCGACGGAGTTTATCCCGCTATCGACATTTCGACTCCGCTCAATGTGACAGCGGGCGGGACTCAGGATGACAGTGGGCGCGAGGTGGCGGCTGGCTGCTGTCCAACCTCAGAACAGGATTGTCTGGTGGGACGCCGGGACCTGTTGGACAACGGCGCTGCGGCAGGCGGCTTCCGGTCTGGTTTCCGGTTTGACATTTTCCACAACATTTGCAGTATAACATATTCTCACATCGACGAAGTCGCACATGCGAGAACTTGTCACGTTTTACGTGAGCGCCACATTTTCACATCAAACTCATAACTCATAACTCATCACTTCATCACTTCATCCATCAATACAACGAAAAACTCTTCGTCATCGGACTGTATTTCAGGAATACTTCAAAGCATCCAAACCCTTTGCTGGCCTCTTTCAGCGAGGAGGTGTTCATTTCATACGCCACACCGATTCCATAGTTGGCATAATCGAACATGATACGCGCCATCGCTGCATCATTTGCAGTGTATGCGCTTCTAACGTCCCGTAGGGACGAGATGTTGGTAGAAAAATACAGAATATTAATCCGTCCCGTAGGGACGAAACGGTCGCCATGAATTGACCATTCCATACCTGACGGCACGGGTTAACCCATTTTTTGTGCTACCAATATTTCGTCCCTGACGGGACGTTAGAGGATTCTAATGATTATATATGCACCAATATTTTGTCCCTGACGGGACATATGTGTTTGTCATCTGAGAGTCTTGGTGTCCGCAAATCTCATTGGAACAGCTGTTCAATTACACGCAAATGAGATTGTGTGTTGCAAAGGATTTCAATACAACGAAAAACTCTTCGTCATCGGACTGTATTTCAGGAATACTTCAAAGCATCCAAACCCTTTGCTGGCCTCTTTCAGCGAGGAGGTGTTCATTTCATACGCCACACCGATTCCATAGTTGGCATAATCGAACATGATACGCGCCATCGCTGCATCATTCAGTCTGTATGCGCCTCCGATGCTGAATATGGCACGTGACACCGAATATTTATCGCTTTGTTTCAGAAAGAATCTGAAGTCTCCGCCGGCTGTGAGCTCATAGGCCGAACCCTGCAGCATTCCCAGCACCCACGGATTGAAAGCCGCTTTCTTATCCTGCCCCATGGCGAACAACAGATCGGTCATGAAAACCATTTTAATGTCGGCCTGCTCGTCGCTCAGCGTGAGACGTTTTCCCTGGTTCAGGTGCCAGAATCCGGCTGAAATGATTCCGCTGGTTTTTGAAAAACGATCGATGTTGGGCGCTTCGGACATGAATTTGTACGACATGCCAGCCGATAAATCAAAGCTTGCTTTCTGTTGCCTGTCGAAGTATTCTCCGTGCTGAATGTTTGGATCGTACTCGTATCCGTTGAACTGGTCGGTCCACATCAGGTCGTCGGGATTGAGCGATTCGTATCGTGTTCCGCTTCCAATGCCGACACTCATGATTTTTCCTTCGGACAGTTTCACATTGGCTGCAGCGGCAACATGCGCAAGCAGGCTGCTGTAGCTGAATGCCGACTGATTGAAAATAAATCCGCCAACAGAGAAAGAAGTGTTTGTTGTTTTTGAAACACGAGAATTTCCTGACAGGCCATAGGTCTGAAACGCTGTGCCCACATTGCGCCACTGATTTCGATAGACCATCTGAAAACTCATCTGATTGTCCTGTGTTCCGATGAGTCCCGGCGACTGATATTCAACAAACGCATTGCTGAAACTGAAGTGCGGATCCTGTGCAGAGGCCCTGTTGCTGATGACGGAAAATGACACAAGCAACATCAGAAATAAAAATGTTTTTATTGTTTTCATGTTGCTTCGTTTATCTGATTAATACAAAATTTCCCTGACCATTCACCGGTGTTCCATCGCGCAGGGTACCGTCGAACCAGTAGCTGTAGATGCCGCTTTCCGACATGCTTCCATCAAAGTTTCCATCCCATCTTCCGTTTGGATCGGTGGTTTCGTACACCAGATTCCCCCATTGATTAAAGACTTTCAGATCCAGTGTTTCGAGGCAGCGGTTCATTACACCGAACACATCGTTTTTCAGATCACCATTCGGACTGAATGCATTCGGAACGTAGATGCTGCCGCAGTTTCCATCAACTCTTACAACTACAGTATCCGTATCGGTGCAACCATATTGGTTGGTAACGGTGAGTATGTAAATCGTTGTGTCATTTGCATCACAGACCGGATCAGCGATTGATGGATCGGACAGATTATCGGGCGGAGACCACGCGTAGGTTCCGCCGCCACTTCCATTGAGCTGAACGGTTTGTCCCTCTTCGATGGTGGTGTCGGCGCCCGCATTGGCAGCGGGATTTGGATTAACAGTTATAGAAATGCTGTCAGTGTCGGAACAGTTACCGGTGGTTCCTGTAACAACATAAGTTGCTGTTGTTATTCCTCCGATAGTGATGGAAGGCGTGACTGCTCCTGTATTCCACACAAACGATGTTGCGCCTGAAGCAGAGAGTACCGTAGTTTCACCTTCACAGATTTCGGCATCACCACTGATGCTGATGTCAGGAGTTTGATTTACGGTGACAATTGTATTGGCTGAATTCATGCACCCGTTCAGATCAATGCCGACCACGGTGTACGTTCCTGCATGCGAAAGCTGTGCAGTGTTAATCTCCGGAGTCTGAGAACTGCTGCTGAATCCGGCAGGTCCGGCCCAGGTGTAATCCGATGCACCCAAAGCGGAAAGCATGATCGTTTCACCGGTGCAATAGGGTCCTGCATTTGAGCAGGTGACCGATGGAAGATTGTTTACCAGCACCGTTGAAGATGCAGTTGCAGTGCAGCCTCCGGTTCCGGAAACAACCACGGTATACGTTCCGGAAACAGCAGGAGTCGCTGCTGTTATAGCAGGATTGGCAGCAGAAGAACTGAATCCGGCGGGACCGCTCCATGCATAGGAAGTTCCTCCGGTTACAGACAGATTCACGGTTTCACCTGCACAATAAGGTCCGTTGTTGCTTGCTGTAGCCACAGGAATTGCATTGATTACAACATTTGTAACTTCACTGTCAGTGCAGCCTTCGGCGCTGGTTACAACAACCGTATATGTTCCTGCATTTGCTGATGTTGAAGATGAAATAATAGGGCTGGCAAGCGAACTTGTAAAGCCGTTGGGCCCGGTCCAGGAATAGGTTGAGCCACCGGATGCATTCAGCTGAATATTCTGTCCGGCGCAGTAGGGGCCGTTATTCGTGGCTGTGGCTGTCGGCAGGGCATACACATTTACATTGATGGTGGATGTTGCGGAATTGAATCCGTCTGACACCGTTACAGTGTAGCTTGCAGTGCCAGATGGTACAAAGTATGGATTATCATCACCTGAAGAAAATCCCGACGGATTAGAAGACCATGAATATGTGTACGTGCCCGATCCACCCGAGGCAAGCGCTGTCAGCGTTACGCCATTTCCGTTGCAAACCGATGATGCGCTGGCCAAAGCAATGACCGATACAGCGCCACCGGTAATATTCACTGTCACCTGAGACATAGATGTACAGCCGGTTATCTGATCCGTAACGGTTAATGTAAACACAGTCGTTGCAGTCAGATTGGTCGTTGTTGGATTTGCAACATTTGATGTGACCAGCGATCCGGAAGGTGACCATGAATACAGATAACTACCGCTTCCGCCAGATGCGCTTCCTGACAGGGTTGTATTTGTTCCGAAAGGAATGGTTTGCGGACTTCCCGCATTGGCAGTGGGATTTGCATTGATGGTAACAGCAGTGCTTGTGGTAGAACTGCAGCCTGCAGCACTTGTCACTGTGAGATTATAGGTTCCCGCATTCAAAGCCGTTACATTGTTTACTGTCGGAGATGCGGAGGACGATGTAAATCCGTTCGGACCCGACCACAGATACGTTGATCCGCCGCCGCCAAACAGATTCAGCGTAGTGCCAACGCAGCGCGGACCATTTGAGGAAGCTGCTGGAATGGGCAGTTGATTCACATCGAGCGTGTAATTCAGATATTGACGATAGCCACAAACACCGGTCACTTCAAGGTTATACGTCATGGTCGTTGCGGGATTCACTGAAATATTCTGCGTGGTTTGATTTCCCGGATACCAGTGATAGGCCGTTGCGCCCGGTGGTCCGTAAAGTGTAGTTGAATTGCCCGCGCATATGGGATCCTGTGCTGCAGTTATGTTTGGAAACTGCACACCTGATTCCGCACTGATGGTGTAATTACAGATGTCGCCTGCAAAGCCGTCAATCATCAGATAATAATCGCTTCCGATGGTGAGTCCGCGTGCCGTAATTTCAATATGTGTTGCCCCTTCTTCAAAATTCGAAACCGGCGTAAAAGAAGCACAGGCACTACCGGCAGAGAACACCTGCATTTGAATACCGGCAGCAGTTCCTGCGTAACAATCATACACATCTACATTCAGCACTGCTGAATCATTGGCAGCCGTAAAACGGATCCATGAGTTATTATTGATTTGTACATCGCAGTTGGTTGCGCCGGTTCCCCAAACGCCACCCGCACCGAAAATCCCTCCCTGACAGGTTCCTGCTGTGTATGTGTATAAAGGCGGATTGTTTGTTTCGGCGTTACCACGCATGTTTCCTGGTCTGTCTGGAGTGTATGCTTCGCCCGTTGTGCCTTTATATCCATTCAGATCGCAGATGTAGAGCGCGGTTGAACAAGCGTCGTTGGTTGGTGTGGTAACACAGAAACCAAAATCACCGGTTGTATTTCCGTTGAAAGCCCAGTAGCGCAGAAACACGGTGGCTCCGGGAGTGAGTCCTGTAGCCAGAATAAAAGGTTTCATGTCATTTGCTGTCAACGGATAATTGTTGTCGTCGGAGCAGGCAATCTGTGTAAGCGAGCTGCAGGTGCCGGAATACAGTGCCATCACAGCATCGGAAAAACCATAACCGGGCTTTGCCATAATACTGATAATACCTGAAGTGGGCACTGTCATTTTAAACCAAACATCTTTGGGTTGAGGAGTGTTGTTGAAACCACCCTGCATGGGGCTGCTGCCACCGGCACAGGAAGCGGGAGTCGGCGCAGTCGTAGTTGTCGTTGCATTCGTTGTTGTAAACGAAAGATAATTGCACGAGGATGTTATTGGTGGCAACTGAATGGCATTGCATGGATCATCGTTGGTCGGCGTTGGCGTTGGTGTTCCGATGATACAGATATTGAAGATGCCGCCGCCATTGCCAGAATAATAATCGTATGTGCGGATGTAATACGTTGTACCGGGAATCAAACCGACTGCACTGATGGTTTCGGCATCACCGCTGAAACCCTGATCAACACAATATAAACTGGTGAGCGCGCTGCATGTCCCCGAGAATAATTCCAGCACAAGATCTGCGGTTGCAGTGGGTGTTACCTGAATGGTTTGCACGGCGTTGGTTGCAACAAATTTATACCACACATCATCATCGGCGGTGCCCGCACAGCCGGTCTGGGACTGGGTTGCAGAAACCGTCGTACCCGCTGTTGATACGCAGGTTGCGTTCACATTGAGCAGGGTGGCACCGCTGCAGTTGTCGTTTGAAGGTGCTGGTGGAGCGGTTGTGATGCACACCGTAAAAGTGCCGGTACCATAACCGCTGAAATAATGATATATTCTGATTTTATACACCACACCTATGGTCAGCCCTGTTGCATAAATGGTTTCAGCTTCTCCTGAAACTCCCTGATCCATGCAGTTGAGCGAAGTCAGCGTGGAGCAATCTCCTGAAAAAAGCTGCACAACAGGATCCATTCCTGCAGAAGGTGTGACCGTAATGATGTGACTGGCAGCGGTTGCGGTGAATGTGTACCACACATCGTCATCGGCGGTACCGACGCAACCGGCAATGGTTTGTGTTGCGGCAGCCGTTGTTCCCGAAACAGGACTGGAACAATTGACTGTAATCGGGATAGCGGTGGCGGCTGTACAACCGTCGCTCTGCGCCTGCGTTTCAATCATTGCAAATGAAACTGTAATGAACACAATAATCCCGAAAATGAATGACATTTTCATGATAAAAATATTTTATAATTCTTTGAATTCTTCAGGAACCAGGCCGGCATCAGTGATGATGCGTTTTATGTCGGCTGCATTGAAATCATCGGATTGCTCACCGCGACCAGGATAATACGATCTGGTGAAATGCAGCATTCCCGCGAATGAATCCGGCTTGTAGGTAATCTTCACCTGAGTGATTGTTTTGATCTGATACAGATCTGCTTCAATCTTATCAAGTTGTTGCTGCGTTGCTTTTCCCGTAAAACTGTATTCGTATTTTTTTGTAATTGGTGTGTCCGAAGTTTGAGCCTGAACACAATTAAAAGCAACGAATAATAAAATTAAAGTAAAAACTATTTCCCCTTTCATAATCACTTTTTTACAAATATACAAATTCTGATAGTAAAATCAATTTGTACGTTAAATAAAGTGATAAATTCTACTACATTAGGACTTGGAGATTTAATATTAACGCAAAATTACACGTGTCGATTTTGCCAACTTTCAACTCCATGGTGCTTCACGTGATCAACATCTCGACTTTGTCCTCCTTTTCGGGTGCTGCGCGCGTT